>JAPLOK010000098.1 GCA_026400775.1 Alphaproteobacteria bacterium
AAATCGGACACGGCGCGCAGCCCGCGCACGATCATCTGCGCACCGATCGATTGCGCGAACTGGATCAACAGCCCGGTGAAGGGCCGCACCTCGATCACCGCTCCGGTTTCGCGCGCGATGCGCGCGGTCTCGGCCTGCACCAGTTCGGCGCGTTCTTCCAGGCTGAACATCGGGCCTTTGCCGATGTTGATGGCAACCCCCACCACCAGCCGGTCCACCAGGCGCGCGGCGCGCGCGATGATGTCGATATGCCCGTTCGTCACCGGGTCGAAGGTGCCCGGGTAGAGTGCAACGCGCTCAGCCATCCTGTTCCTCCCCGGCGCTGTCCAGCACGGGGAAGCAGCTGGTGATGTGCTCGCCTTCCTCCATGCGCAGCATGGTCACGCCCAGCGCCTGACGGCCGGTGATGCGCACCTGGTCGGCCGGCAGGCGGATCAGGCGGCCACCATCGGTGACCAACATCACGTCATCGCCATCCTGCACGACGAAACTGGCCACGACCGCACGCCCCGTGCGGGCCGAGAAGCCGATATTCGTGATGCCCTGCCCGCCCCGGCCAGTGACGCGGTATTCGAAGGCGCTGCTGCGCTTGCCGAAGCCCTCGTCGGTGATGGTCAGGATGAACTGTTCGGCGCGTTCCATCTGCGCCGCACGTTCGGCCGCCAGGGTGATTTCGGCGGTGGGCGTTTCGTCCAAAGGCGCCTCGGGCTCATCGCCCGCGCGGCGCTTGGCACCAGCGAGTTTCAGATAGGCCGCGCGTTCCTCGGGCGTTGCATCCAGGTGCCCCAGCACGGCCAGCGAAATCACCTGGTCATCGCCCAACAGACGGATGCCGCGCACGCCCGAGGAGTCACGCCCGGCAAAGACGCGCAGCGTCTCCGCATCGGCCACGAAGCGGATGCATTTGCCGCCCTTGGTGGCAAGGAAGACATCATCGCCCTCGCGGCAGGTGGCCACCCCGATCAGTTCATCGCCATCATCCAGCTTCATCGCGATCAGGCCGACAGCGCGCACATTGCGGAAGTCCGACAGGCGGTTGCGCCGCACGCCGCCTTGGCGCGTGGCGAAGACCAGATGCAGGTTTTCCCACAGCGATTCATCTTGCGGCAGCGGCAGCACGGTGGTGATGGCCTCACCTTCCTGCAGCTGCAGCAGCTGGCGCAGGGACCGCCCGCGCCCGCCGGTGCCGCCCTCTGGCAGCTGCCAGACCTTGCTGCGGAAGGCGATGCCGCGGCTGGTGAAGAACAGCACCCATTGATGCGTGTGGGCGACGAAGCTGCGCATCACTACATCATCCTCGCGCGTGGCCGTCGCGCTGCGCCCGCGCCCGCCACGGTTCTGCGCGCGGAAGGTGTCGAGGCCGGTGCGCTTCACATAGCCATCGCGCGTGATGGTCACGATCATGGTGCCCGGCTCGATCAGGCTTTCATCATCCAGATCGGCCGCCGCATCATCGATGCGTGTCATGCGCGGTGTGGCGATCTGCTCGCGCACCGCCAGCAATTCGGCGCGGATCACTTCCATGCGGCGCGGGCGGCTGCCGAGAATATCCAGCAGGTCGCGGATGGTCTCACCCACTTCGCCCAGCTCGTTGGTGATCTTGTCGCGCTCAAGCCCGGTCAGGCGTTGCAGGCGCAGTTCCAGAATGCCGCGGGCCTGGGCTTCCGTCAGGCGCACCGTGCCTTCGGGCGTGACGACATTGCCCTCATCCTGGATCAGCTCCAGCAGCACGCCGACATCGCCCGCCGGCCAGTCGCGCG
>JAPLOK010000075.1 GCA_026400775.1 Alphaproteobacteria bacterium
ATCTGCCGCCAGTTGGACGCGCTGGCGTTATACGCCGTGCCCAGCGCCTGCTCGCCCGGCAAGATGTCCCACAGGCGGAACTCTACGCGCAGCTGGTCGCCGCTGCCTGCAACGCGCCCCGTCACCAGGAATGTCGCGTTGATGATGCGCCAATCCTGGAAACGCGGCGTGGCGGCCGCGGCCTCCGGCGTCTGGATGAAGGCGTCGCGGTTCACCGGCCGGAACAGCCCGGAATTGCGCAGGTTGTTGGTGATGACCTGCGCGATCTGCGCGCCGATCCGCGCGCCATCCGGCGTCGCACCCGCCATGGCGGGAATGGCGATAGGCACCGGTTCGGTGCGCGCGCGCGTGATGTCGATGCGCGTGCCCTGCTGGGCGGTGGCGGCGCGCGTGGCGAAGATGCCAGGCGCGATCATGACGGCGTTGCGGCGTGTCAGCATCGGTCGGTCACTCCTTCGGTCGGCGGCATCAGCGCATGCCAAGGTCACGCGGGTTGAAACGGAAGATCGCCGCGTTCAACCCGGCCACGCCGCTGCGCGGGATGGGCAGCGGGTTGCACGCTGGATTTAGCAGCGCACGGCGAGCACTCTCATAGACCATCCTGGCACGCGGATCGGTCGGGAGGCTGCCATGCGGCCTGACAACGCGCACTGTGCCACCAGCATCAACTTCGATACGCAATTCTACCGCGATGTCTTGGATGCCGGGTGCGCCGCGGTCAACATTGAAACACTCCTCCACGCGCGCCGCCACGCCGCGCGTTTCGGCCGCCGTCAGCTGCGCGGTGCCCTGCGGCGCGCCGCCACCCTGCGCCGGCGCACCCGCCGGGTTCGGCCTCGCCTGTGGCGGCGTCTGCTGCTGTTGCTGCTGGCGCAGGCGCTCCAGCGTGTTCAGCACGGACTGGCTGCGCTCCTCCGGCCGCGCAACAGGCGGCGTGGTGCCGGTGCCAGGCGTGCGCGCGGGCTCCGGCGGCGGCGGGCGTGGGCTGGGCGGCACGGGCAGCGGCGGCGCGGGCGTGGGCCGCGCGGGGCTGGGTGGCTGCGGCGGTTGCTGCGCCACCTGCTGTTCCTGCGGCCGCGGTGGCACCGGCGTGGGCGTGGGGGCCGGCGCGGGTGGTGGAGGCGGCGGCGTGGGCGGCCGCGGCGTCTGCTGTGCCTGTTGCGGCGCGGCTTGCGCCGGCGCGGGTTGTGGCGGCGGCGGTGGAGGCGGTGGCGCGACCACCTGCGGCCGCTGCGGCTCCGGCGCCTGGTCGGGGCGCGGCGGCTGCGGCACGGGGTCGGGCGCGGGGCGCGGGGCGAGCTGTTCGCCCTGCGCCATCTGCGGCGGCAGGGCGGCGATCAGCTCGACCGGGAAGGAGGTTTCCTCAGGCTCCGGCAGGCGCTTCGGCAGGCCGATCAACAGCGCCAACAGCGCCGCCAAATGCGCCGCCGCCGAGACCGCCACCCACAGCCTGATGCCCCTCAGCCGGGCCATGTGTCACCTTTGTGGCGGTTGGGCCGGCCGAGGGGGAGCCGATTGGGGAGCAGGCTGTTGCGGACGGGGCCCAGGCACCACCTGCTGTGCGGCCGGAGGGCGGCCAGCGGGCTGTTCGGCGAGCAATGCGACGCGCGTGAAACCACCGGCGGCGATGTTGCCCATCACCTCCATCACGCGGCCATAGGTGATGGCGCGGTCGCCGCGCACGAAGATGCGGCGTTCCGGCGCGCCTGGCTGCTGCGCTTCACCGATGGCGCGCAGGCGGGGCACCAGCTCCTCCATCGTGACCTCGGTTTCCTGGATGAAGATCCGGCCCTCGGGGTTCACGCTGATGGTGATGGGGTCCTGTTCCTGGTTCAGCGGTGTGGCCTGGGTGCGCGGCAGGTCCACTGGCACGCCCGCCGTCATCATCGGTGCTGCCACCATGAAGATGATCAGCAGCACCAGCATCACGTCCACGAAGGGCGTGACGTTGATCTCGGCCATCGGGCGGTAACGGCGGTGGCCGCCCCCGCGGCCCATCAGCGGACCGGCCATGTCAGAGCGCTTCCGTCGGGTGGCGGATCGAGGCCTGTTCCGTCTGGCGCGAGAGGATGGCGCTGAATTCGGCCGCGAAGCCCTCCATGCGCGAAGCGAATTTCGCCAACTGGCTGCCGAGCATGTTGTAGGCCAGCACTGCGGGGATGGCCGCGACGAGACCGATGGCGGTGGCAAACAGCGCTTCGGCGATGCCAGGTGCTACGACAGCCAGCGATGTGTTCTGCATGCCCGCAATGGCGGTGAAGCTGTTCATGATGCCCCAGACCGTGCCGAACAGCCCGATGAAGGGCGCGGCCGAACCGGTATTGGCCAGGAAGGTCATGCGCTTTTCCAGGCGTTCCATCTCGCGCTGGATTGTCACCATCATGGCACGTTCCACGCGTTCCTTGGTGCCGGCGACGAATTGCGCGGCACCCGTGTTTTCCATGCTGCGCCGCCATTCCCGCATGCCCGAGACGAACACCGCGGCCAGCGGGTGCTGCGGCGTTTCGCCCTGCTTGCGGAACAGTTCATCGAGGCTGCCGCCGGACCAGAACTGGTCTTCCAGCGCATCCGCCTCACGCCGTGCGCGGCGCAGCGCCTGCGTCTTCTCAAAGACGATGGCCCAGACAAAGATGGAGGCGAAGATCAGCGCCAGCATCACCAACTTCACCACCCAGTCGGCCTGCATAAAGAGGCCAAGCAGGGACATGTCGTGCGCGGCGGCGAGAGGGGCGCTGGTGACCGGGTTCATGCATCCATCTCCGGGGCGGCGATCCGTGCGCGGAGCACGGAACGCCAGGGTTCGGGAATTGCGCGCGGGCGCAGTGAAATTGCGCTCACGCAGACCAGCCGCACTTTCAGCGCGGCAAGCAGTTTGCCTTCCAACATCACGTCCTGATCCAGGTCCAGGATGGCAGAAACACGGCGGATTCGCGTGTGTACCGTGACCAGATCGTCCAGCCGGGCGGGGGTCGCATACTCCACCTCGATGCGTTTCACCACCAGGAAGGCGTTGTGCTGGGTTGCCATATCGGCATGGGGCAG
>JAPLOK010000510.1 GCA_026400775.1 Alphaproteobacteria bacterium
GCCGCTGATGACCAGCGCCGCACCCTCGCGCGCCAGCGCATCGGCCACGCTGCGGCCCAAACCCTTCGACGCGCCCATCACCACCGCGCGCTTGCCCTTCAACCCGAGATCCATGGTTACATGCTCCAAAGCGTTGCGACGACCATCCTACCGCCCCGCCCCCCTGGCAAGCCGGGGCGTGCGCTGTTAGGTGCCGCGCAAACCAGGGGTTGCACATGACCAAGCCGACATTGCTGATCACCCGCCATCTGCCCGACGCCATCGAAGCCCGCGCCGCGCGCGACTACGACGCGCGCCTGAACACCGCCGATGACCCCTGGTTCCGCGATGGCGCCGAGATCGCGCACCGCGCCGCGGGTGCGGCCGGCATCCTCTGCGCCGCCGGTGATCCGATGGGCGAGGCGACCATCGCCGCCCTGCCGGATAGCGTAAAGATCATCTCGACCTTCAGCGTCGGCACCGACCATATCGCCATCCCCGCCGCGCGCGCGCGCGGGATCGAGGTGACGAACACGCCCGAAGTGCTGAGTTTCGCCACCGCCGAGATCGCCTTCACGCTGATGCTCATGGCCGCCCGCCGCGCCGGCGAGGGCGAGCGCATGGTCCGCGCCGGCGCATGGCATGGCTGGGCGCCCACGCAGTTGATGGGCGTCACGCTGGAGGGCAAGCGCCTGGGCATTCTGGGCTTCGGCCGTATCGGCCAGAAGCTTGCAGCAATGGCGCGCGGCATGAGCATGGAGATCCACTATCGCGATGTCCGCCGCGCCGCCCCGGAGCAGGAACAGGGCGCCGTGTTCCATGAGACGGATGCAGGTTTCCTCGGCGCCATTGACGTGCTGTCGATGCATGTGCCCGGCGGCGATGCGACGCGCAAATGGCTGAACGCGGACCGCATCGCGATGCTGCGCCCCGGCGCGCTGGTGGTGAATTCGGGCCGTGGCCCCTCGGTCGACGATGCAGCACTGGCGGCGGCGTTGCGCACCGGGCATGTCCGCGCGGCGGGCCTTGACGTGTATGACGGCGAACCCCGCGTCTTCCCCGCCTATCTCGACCTGGAGAATGTCGCGCTGCTGCCGCATCTGGGCAGCGCCACGATCGAGACGCGCGCCGCCATGGGCGAGCGTTGCCTCGACAATCTGGATGCCGTGCTGCTGCGCGGGCAGGCGGCCCTGCACCGCGCCTGACCGCACCCGGTTCCCAGGGGGCGCGACGCGCGCAACACTGCACGTCATGAGCAAGACCGCCGCCCTGGATGCCTGCATCGCCGACCTGCCGCGGAACTATTCCGGGCCGGGCGGCGCCATCGCGGTCCTGCAACGTGGCCGCGTGCTGGCGCGGCACGCCTGGGGCTACGCCAATGCCGAACGGCGCATCCCCTTCACGCCGGCCACCCTGTTCCGCATGTGCAGTATCACCAAGCAATTCGCGGTGGGCGCGGTGCTGGAGGCCGGGGCGCCATCTCGGCTGGATGCAGCCATCGCCGCCCGCTTGCCGCTGCTGCGCGCAGCGCCCGGTGCGTTGCATCTCATGCACAACCAGTCCGGCCTGCGTGACTACTGGGCGGTTGCCATGCTGCACGGCGCGGCGGTGGAAGGCAGCTTCGGCGATGCCGAGGCCGCGCGGGTCATCAACACCACGCGCAGCCTGCAATTCGCACCGGGCAGCCGCTTTTCCTACGTGAACCAGAATTTCCGCCTGCTGTCCGACGCGCTCGCCGACGTGAGCGGCCGCTCCTTCGCCGAGCATCTGCAAGGCATTTTCGACCGCACCGGCATGCGCAGCGCGCTGCTCGCCGCCGACACCCGCGCCATGCCCGACGGCACCGAAGGGTATGAGGGCAGTGTGCAGTCCGGCTTCTACCCTGCGCGCAACAACATCATCTGGACTGGCGATGCCGGGCTGGGCGCGTCACTCGACGACATGATCGCCTGGGAGAAGCATATCGACGCCACGCGCGATGATCCGGGCAGCCTGCATGCCAGGCTGTCGGCACCCGTCACCTTCGCCGATGGCAAGCCGGCCGCCTATGGTTTCGGGCTTAATCGCGGCGAGGAATTCGGCCATGCGCTGATCGGCCATGGCGGCGCGCTGCGCGGCTGGCGCAGCCATCGCTTCCATGTGCCGGCGCTGCGGGTTTCGGTGGTGGTGCTGTTCAACCACATGGCCGATGCGCACGCCGCGGCGCTGGAACTTCTGGTCGCGCTGCTGCGCGCGCCCCGCGCGGTCGCCCCGCCCATGGCCGAGCCTGATTGGCTTGGCGCCTGGATCGAGCCTGAGACCGGCCTCTCCGTCCGTATCGACATGGCCGCCCCTGGCGCGGTGCGGCTGCGTTTCGGCGGCGGTTCGGAGCGGCTCTTCCTGCAAGCCGATGGCAGCGCCGGAACCACGCGCACACGCCTGCGGCCCGGCCCCGGCGGGCTGTGGCTGGACCGCCCGCAGGATAATCTCTCCACCCGTCTGCGTCCCCGCGCGGGCCAGTCACCCCGCGATATCGCCGGCCGCTACCATTGCACCGAGCTGGATGCGGAGTTGACCATCGCCGATGCCGGCGGCGTGCCCTATGGCGGATTCTCGGGCTTCCTGGGCCAGGGGCGCATGGAGCCCCTGCAACAGGCCGGGCGCGACATCTGGCTGCTTCCCATGCCGCGCGCCCTGGACCACGCGCCGCCTGGTGACTGGACACTGGCCATCCGCCGCGATGCCACGGGGCGCGTAACGGGCATGGATGTCGGCGTCTGGCTCGCGCGCGGCCTGCGCTACCGGCGGGTGGCGGAGGGGTGATTCAGCGCCTGTCAAAGCTGTTGTAGGATGTGTGCCGGATGCAACTGACCTGCCCCGCCTGTGCCGCTGCCTATAATGTGCCCGACGCCATGATCGGCGAGGGGCGGCAGATGCGTTGCGCGCGCTGCGGGCATCAATGGTTCGCGACACCGTCGCAAGGCACCAGCGAACCCAGCGAAGCGCCGCCAGCGCCGCCAGCGCCGCCACCAGCCGAGCCCGAGCCGGCGCCCACGACAGTGCTGGCGCCGGAGCCGGAGCCTGAGCCTGAGCCTGAGGCGCCGGCTGAGCCGGAACTGACCTCTCCTCCGCCGCGAAGCATCGGCTTGTGGCTGGCCTGGGCGGCTTCGTTGGCGCTGGTCGTCGGCGCTGCGGGCGCCCTGTGGCAGTTCCAAGCGGCGGTGACGGCGGTCTGGCCGCCTTTTGGGCGGCTGGCGGCCTGGTTCGGCGGGTAGGCCCAGCAGGCTGCTGAAGAACTGGATGGGTCGGCTCGGCGGTCTTTCTCCGCGCAGGATGCCAGGGCACAAAAAACCCGGCAGGTTGCCCCGCCGGGTTTCGTTTACGTGATCAGCCGATCACACCTCTTCGTCGTCATACCCGCCAGCCGCGTCGTCATAGCCACCCTGGCCACCAAAGGCGTCCTGGCCATTGTCATAGCTGCCCGATGCATCCTGCGCGCCGAAGCCCGAAGCCGCACCCGGATCGGTCCAGGCCGACGAGGTCGGCACTGCTTCCTGCCCGAAGGCGCCGCCGCCGGCCGCCGAGGCGGCCTGCGCCGCCCCGCCACCGGAAATGGCGTTCATCAGCATGTTGCCCAGCACCAGGCCGCCGGCCACGCCGGCCGCCGTCATCAGCGCGGTACCCAGGAAGCCCGGGCCCTGGCGACCCTGCAGTGCCTGCGGGTTCATGCCGGCCGGGTATTGCGGCTGCGGGCGCGGCGGCATGGGCGCGGGGCGCGAGCCACCAAAGCCCAGGAAGCCGCGGTTGTTGGCCGCCTGTGCCTGGCGCGACGCGTTCTCCAGCTCCCACTCCAGTTCCTGGATGCGGTTATTGGCCGCCACCAGCGCGTGTTCCTGCACGAACGCGGTCTGCGTGATGCGGAACCGCGCCTCGGGGTGCTGCGCGAAGAGCTGGGTGATCAGCGCATCGGCGTCGCGGTCCACGGGCGGCAGCGGCGGCTGGGCCGGCTGGACGCTCGGCGCGCGGCCGCCCCA
>JAPLOK010000496.1 GCA_026400775.1 Alphaproteobacteria bacterium
ACCAGGCTGGATAGACTATGCGAGCCTGCTGGAAGCACCCGCAGATTTCGTACCCGACGGCGTGACGCGCGCCACCGACCCGCTGCTGCTCTATTTCACCTCCGGCACCACGGCCAAGCCGAAGCTCGTGCTGCACGACCAACGATCCTATCCGGTCGGGCACCTGATCACGATGTATTGGCTGGGGCTGCGCCCCGGCGATCTGCATCTCAACATCTCGTCGCCAGGCTGGGCGAAGCACGCCTGGTCCTGCTTCTTCGCGCCCTGGAATGCGGGGGCGGCGGTGTTCATCAACAATCAGCCGCGTTTCGATGCGAAGGACATGCTGGCCGCGATGTCGCGCGAGGGCGTGACCACCTTCTGCGCACCGCCCACCGTCTGGCGCATGCTGGTGCAGCACGACATGGCCGCACATCGCGGCGCGCTTCGGGAAATCTGTTCGGCCGGCGAACCCCTGAACCCCGAGATCATCGAGCATGTCCGCCGCGAATGGGGCATGACTATCCGCGAGGGCTATGGTCAGACCGAGACCACCCTGCAGATCGCGGCCTTCCCCGGCCAGCCGGTGAAGCCCGGCAGCATGGGCCAGGAATCGCCCGGCTATCGCCTGCGCCTGCTGGACCATGACGGCGACGAGATCGAGGAGGGCGAGATCAGCATCGCGCTGGACCCCGCGCCCGTCGCTCTGATGCGCGGCTACCAGCAGGATGACGGCAGCATCGCCCCGCCGGCGCTGGGCTTCTATCGCACAGGCGATGTCGCGACGAAGGATGCGGATGGCTACTACACGTACGTCGGCCGCGCCGATGACGTGTTCAAGGCGAGCGACTACCGCATCTCACCCTTTGAATTGGAGAGCGTGCTGATCGAACACGCGGCCGTTGCTGAATGCGCCGTGGTGCCAGCGCCCGATGCCATGCGCATGGCGCTGCCCAAGGCCTTCCTGGCACTGGCACCGGGCGCCGCGGCAGACCGTGAGACCATGCTGTCGATCTTCCAGCACCTGCGCGGGCGGCTCGCATCCTTCAAGCGCGTGCGGCGACTGGAGGTGATGGAGCTGCCCAAGACCATCTCCGGCAAGATCCGCCGCGTGGAACTGCGGCAGCTCGAAGAACAGCGCTTCGCCAGCAACGAACGCCCCGCCACCGAAGCGCGCGAGGAAGACTTCCCAGAGCTGCGATGAACCTCAGCCCAGCTCCACCACGCCGATACCCAGGAAGGTCTTGCCGGTGCGCGCCCGCACATCGGCGTATTGATCCACCGCCTCGAACAGGCGGGCGCGCGGCAGGATGGCGCTGATCTCCTGCCAGTTCTGCACCACGCCCGGGCAATGCGCATTGGCGATGTCATGCAGGCCGACCAGCCGCGCATGGTTCTTCACCGCCATGAAATCGCTGCGGCAGCCGGCATAGGAATGGTCGCCATCGATGAAGGCCAGGTCCCAGCGGCGCGAACCCAGATAGGCCACCGCCAGCGGGTCGGCGCTGTCGCCCACGCGGTACTGCACGCCATCGGTGCTGGCGGCGTAGCGGGCCATGGCGTCGGTGGGCGTGATGTCCATCGCCACCGCGACTGACAGGTCTTCGAAGCGGCGCAGATATTCCACCACAATGATGAAGGTGCCGCCGAAGCGGCAGCCGATCTCCACATAGGAACGGATGCGCTGTCCGGCCAGGAAACGCAGGTAGCGCGCGAATTGCACAGGGTATTGCCAGGACCGGATGCCATGCCCGCACCACGGATAGAGACCTTCAGGGAATTCCTGCAGGATTTCGCCGTTCAGCCCGAGTTGCGGCAGGAACTCCTCGATCAGGAAGCGCTCATCCGCCAAATCCCGCAGTGGCGCCTCGCGGATCATGCGGATCGCGCCCGCGACATCTCCATCCGGCAAGGGGCGCATATCGGCCACCCGCACATCCTGCCAATGCATCCTGCATCTCCGATTGTCTCGGGCGGCAGGAATAGCCTCGTAACGGTTAGCGAAGCCTGAACTACATCGTGGCGCCCAGCATCCAGGGCGCGAATTCCGCATCACCGAAGCCCATCGCCTCGCTCTTGGTGGGCGCACCGCTGGCCGTGCGCAGCATCAGCTCGAAGATGCGCTGGCCGCATTCGGCCACGCTTTCCGCGCCATCCAGGATGGTGCCGCAATTGATGTCCATGTCCTCCTCCATGCGGGAGAACATGGCCGTGTTCGTCGCCAGTTTGATCGACGGCGCGGGCTTGCAGCCGAACACGCTGCCACGGCCAGTGGTGAAGCACATCAGATTAGCGCCACCCGCAACCTGGCCGGTCGCGCCCACCGGGTCATAACCAGGCGTGTCCATGAAGACGAAGCCTCTCACGCCCCCTGGGGCGGTCACTGCCTCGGCGTAGCGCACCACGTCCACCAGGTTGGTCGTGCCCGCCTTGGCCATGGCGCCGAGCGATTTCTCCAGGATGGTGGTCAGCCCGCCAGCCTTGTTGCCGGGGCTGGGGTTGGCGTTCATCTCGGCACCGTGGCGGGCGGTGTAATCCTCCCACCAATGCATCACATCGACCAGCTTCTGCCCCACTTCGCGCGATACCGCGCGGCGCGTCAGCAGGTGTTCGGCGCCGTAGGTTTCCGGCGATTCCGACAGGATGACCGTGCCGCCATGCCGCACCACCAGGTCGCTCGCCGCCCCCAGCGCCGGGTTGGCGGTGATGCCCGAATAACCGTCCGACCCCCCGCATTGCAGCGCCACGCAGAGCTCACTGACAGGCACCGGTTCGCGCCGCGCGGTATTGGCCTCCGCCAGCACCTCGCGCACGAAGGCGATGCCGGCTTCCACCGTGCGGCGCGTGCCGCCGGCCTCCTGGATGGTCAGCGTGCGCAGCCGGCCGGCCAGGCGCTGTTCCTGCAACAGCCCGCCCAGCTGGTTCACCTCGCAGCCCAGCCCGATCGCGATGACATGGCTGAAATTCGGGTGTCGCGCGAATCCCGCCAGCACGCGGCGCAACAACGTCAGCGGCTCGCCCTCGGTCATGCCGCAGCCGGTCTTGTGCGTCAGCGCCACCACGCCATCCACATGCGGGTACTCGGCCAGCGGGTCCGGCCCCGGCTGGAACGGGTTTTTCGTGAAGGCCCGCGCGATCAGATCCGCCACATGCGCCGAGCAATTCACGCTGGTGATGATCCCGATGCAGTTGCGCGTCGCCACGCGCCCATCCGCGCGCCGTATCCCCTGGAAATGCGCCGGCACCAGCACGGGTTCCGCGGCACGCGCATCCACGCCCCAGGCATAATCGCGCGCGAAATCGCCCATCGCCAGGTTGTGCGTGTGCACCCAGTCCCCCGGCGCGATCGGCTGCGTGGCGAAGCCGATGATCTGGCCATAGCGGCGCACCGCCTCGCCCACCGAATGTCCGCGCGCGGCGACCTTGTGCCCCGCCGGAATCCGTTGCCGGTTGCCGACGCCAGGCGCGCCCTCCATCAGCGTTCGCCGTGCGATCAGCACGCCGTCATCTGCATGCAGGCGCAGCACAGGGGCATCGGTGATGGCATCCATTGTCGTTCCTCCTGCGGAAACCCTATCAGCCTGCCTTGACCTTGTCGCGCGCGGCGCGACAGCATCCTCCCATGACAACCCGCCGGCTCCTCCTAGCCTCCCCACTGCTCGCGGCTCCCGCCCTGGCCCAGGCGCGCCGCCCCTTGCGCGTCATCGTGCCCTTCCCGCCTGGCGGCGCCGTGGATGGCCTGGGCCGCATCCTGGCCGAGCGCCTCTCCCCCGCGCCCGACGGTCAGACCGTCGTGGTCGAGAACCGCGCCGGCGCGGGTGGCATTGTCGGCGCCGATGCGGTGGCCAAAGGCCCATCGGACGGCACCATGCTGGGCATCATCGGCGCCGCCACTTTGCTCGCCACCCCGCTGTTGCAGAGCATGCCCTTCGACCCAATGCGTGACCTGCGCGCACTCACGCAGATCACCGACAGCGCCGTCCTCTGCGTTGCCAACACCGAACGCGCGCGGCGCGAGAATTGGTCGAGCCTCGCCGATGTCATCACCACCATCCGCGCCAATCCGGGGCGCATGCGCCTGGCCGGCAGCGGTGTGACCACCGTCTCGCACTTCACCGTCGCCGCGATCGGCCGCGCCGCGGGCGTCGAGATCATCCACGTCCCTTATCGCGGCGGCGCCGAGACCGTGGCAGGCATTCTGGCGGGTGAGGTCGATTTCGCCTGCGACCTGCCCGCCACTTTCCTCGGCCCCGTCCAGGGCGGCCAGCTGCGGCCGATGACCGTCTCCGCCGGCACCCGCCTGGCCTTGCTGCCGGATGTGCCGGGCTTCGGCGAAACGCCGGCCACCGCGCAGATCGACATCCGCACCTGGAACATGCTGATGATGCATCCCGCCACGCCCGAGGCAGAGTTGATGCGCATCTTCAACG
>JAPLOK010000485.1 GCA_026400775.1 Alphaproteobacteria bacterium
CGGTGCGGCTGGTTCTGCTGCACCTGCAAGGCCAGTTGCACCGAACCGGCAAGCTGGCCCTCATGCCAGGCCAGCAGCAGCAAGCGGTGGCCCTGCGCCACCTCCGCACTCACGCCGCGCCAAAAGCCGCGCGCGACATCCGGCGCCAAGGGCGGCAAGTAGGACAGCGACGCGCCCTCGGCCACGCAATCGGTCAGGATCCGCGACAGCGAGCGTTCCGAGCTGGTGGCGGCCGCGGCGTCCATCGCCTCCACCACCAGACCCTGCGCGGGCTTGGTGTAGCGGCACTCCAGGCTGCGCGAGAGATCGTCCAGGATCCGGATCGCGCCCTGCCGGACATAGCCGCGCTTCTCGTAGAAGGCGTGCGCCGCCTCGAAGCGTGTATCGGTCCAGAGCACCATGCGCGCGGCCCCGGCAGCACGCGCATGCGTCTCAGCCGTGTCCAGCAGCCGCTGGGCAAGGCCGCTGCCGCGTGCCGCGTGATCGAGGTAGAGGCGGCAGATTTCATAGGCGTCATCGGAACCGAGCGGCCGTGTCGCGACCATGCCGAGCGGGCGACCATTCTCCTCCGCCAGCCACAGCATGCCGTTCTGTTGCGCGAACCAGGTGGCCAAGGCGTGCAGTTCCGGCAGTTCGGCATCCACGTCGAAGACGACACCCGGATATTCGCGCCAGGCATCGCCGATCAGGCGGATAAAGGCCGCCGCGTCCGCATCCGTACCGGGTCGGATCATGTCAGCGCCCGGCAGAACTCCTGAATGCGCGTGCAGGCATCGGTCAGCGTCGCGGTGTCGGCGGCGTAGCTGATGCGGATATAGGGGCTCATGCCATAGGCGCTGCCCTGCACGACGGCGACGTGGTTTTCCTCCAGCAAAGCGAGTGCGAAATCCGTGTCCGTCGCGATCTTGCGGCCGCCCTTGCTGGTCTTGCCGATGCAGCCGGCGATGGACGGGAACACATAGAAGGCGCCTTCCGGCTTGTGGCAGGCGATGCCGGGTGCCGCGTTCAGCATCTCCACCACCAGATCGCGCCGCGCGCGGTATTCGGCGGCGCGCTCGCGCACCAGCTCCTGCGGGCCGTCCAGCGCCGCCACCGCCGCCGCCTGCGAAATGCCCGACACGCCCGAGGTCACCTGGCCCTGCATGTTGTTCATGCCCTTGATCAGCGCCTTCGGCCCGCCGCAGAAACCCACGCGCCAGCCGGTCATGGCGTAGGTCTTGGACACGCCGTTCACCGTCAGCACGCGGTCCTTCAGGCGCGGCTCCACCTCCGCGATCGTGCAGAATTCGAAGCCGTCATAGACTAGGTGCTCGTACATGTCGTCGGTCATCACGAAGACATGCGGGTGGCGCAGCAACACATCCGCGATCGCCTGCATTTCCGCACGCGAACAGGCCGCACCCGTGGGGTTGTTCGGGAAGTTCAGCATCACCCATTTGGTGTTCGGCGTGATCGCCGCTTCCAGGTCCTCCGGCCGCAGCTTGAAGCCGTTATTCTGCGGGCAGGTGACCAGCACCGGCACGCCGCCGGGCACCTTCGCGATCTCCGCGTAGCTGATCCAATAGGGGGCGGGGATCACCACCTCCTCGCCCGGATTCACGCTGGCCATCAGAGCGTTGAAGATGATCTGCTTGCCGCCATTGCCGATGATGATCTCATCCAACGCGTAGTCGAGATTGTTGTCGCGCTTGAACTTGCGCTGCACCGCGGCCTTCAGCGCCGGCGTGCCATCCTGCGGGGGGTATTTCGTGTCCCCGCGTAGTGCTGCCTGGTGAGCCGCCTCGATCGCGTGATCGGGCGTGGGGAAATCCGGCTCACCCGCATTCAGGCTGATCACCTTGATGCCCTGCGCCGCCAATTCACGCGCCTTGACGCCCATGATGACGGAGGCGGAGACCTTGAATTCGTTCAGGCGATCGGCGAGCGCGGGCATGGGTTGTTCCTCGGTTGGACAGCGCGAAACTACCCGCCGTTCAGGCCGGCGGAAACCCCGCGGCAGCCAGCGCCGCGCGCAGGTCAGCCTCGCGCGCGATGGTGGTGATACGCGCGCCATGCGTCGGCGGATCGGCTTCCACCACGGCAGCGGGGTCCAGCTTCCGCACGGCCTTGGTCACCGCCATGGCGCAACCGCCGCAGGTCATGTCCGGGAGGGTCAGGTTGATCTGGGTCATGGTCACAATGTCGCACCTTCCGCCATGGGAAGGTCAAGACGATCGAGGGAATGACCTGCGCGGCCTGCGCGCAAAGAGTGTCGCGTGCCCTCCAGCGCGTCGATGGCGTCGCTTCCGCGCAGGTGAACCTGGCCACGGAACGCGCCGAGATCCTGGGCAGCGCCCCCCTGCCCGCACTGCTGGCGGCGGTGGATGACGCGGGCTACAGCGCCCATCCCTGGCGACCGGCGCAGGATCGCAGCGCGGTGCGCGCGGCCGAGGCGCAGGCGCTGGCACGCGCCACCATCGTCGCGATGCTGCTGGCAGCCCCGCTGCTGGCGCTGGAAATGGGCGGGCATCTGATCCCCGCTTTGCATCACTGGGTCGGCGAGACACTGGGGCATGTGACCAGCCATTGGCTGCAGGCGCTGCTGGCCACGGGCATTCTCTTCGGCCCGGGAATGCGCTTCTTTCGTCTCGGGATCCCCGCACTTCTGGCCCGCCAGCCGGATATGAACGCCCTGGTCGCGATGGGCGCGGGCGCCGCCTGGCTCTATTCCGTCGTGATCATCCTGCACGACGCGCACCAGGCGGTGTATTTCGAAAGCGCCGGCGTCATCATGGCCTTGGTGCTGCTCGGACGTTGGCTGGAGGCCCGCGCCCGCGGCCGCACCGGCGATGCAATCCGCGAACTGATGGACCTCTCGCCCCGCAGCGCCCGCCGCCTGACCGATGCCGGGCCAGAGGAAGTGCCGCTCGCCGCCCTGCGCGTCGGCGACCGCCTGCTGATCCGGCCCGGTGAGCGCGTACCGGTGGACGGCCGTGTGCTCGAAGGCACCTCCTTCGTCGACTGCTCCATGTTCACCGGAGAGCCGGTGCCGGTCGCCAAGCAGCCAGGCGATGCGTTGCTGGGCGGCAGCGTCAACAAGCAGGGGGCGCTGACCATCATGGCCGAACATGTGGGCGAGGCCACCGCGCTCGCCGGCATCATCCGCATGGTCGAACAGGCCGAGGAAACGCGCCTGCCGATTCAGGCGCTGGTCGATCGCATCACGCTGGTCTTCGTGCCGGTGGTGATGGCGGTGGCGGCGCTGACCTTCCTGGCCTGGCTGGTCTTCGGGCCGGGGCTCGCCGCGGCCATCACGCATACGGTGGCGGTGCTGATCATCGCCTGCCCCTGCGCGATGGGGCTAGCCACACCGACATCCATCATGGTGGGAATGGGCCGCGCGGCGCGGCTGGGCGTGCTGTTCCGCGAGGGCGATGCGCTGCAACGCCTGGCAAGTGCGCGGCGCATCGCCTTCGACAAGACCGGCACGCTGACCGAAGGGCATCCGGCATTGGCGGAAATACTCCCGCAGCCAGGCATCACGCGGGAGAGCTTGCTACGCCTGGCCGCAGCGGTCGAGGCGAAGAGCGAACACCCCATCGCGCGCGCCATCATGGCGGCCGAACCGGCGCCACCAGCGGCGCAGGAGTTCCGCATCGCGCTTGGCCAGGGCGCCGCGGCGCGGGTCGAGGGGCAGCTGGTCCTGGTCGGTTCCGCAGCGTTCCTGCGCAGCGAGGGCGTCGATGCCACCGCGCTGGAAAGCGAGGCCGCGCAACGCGCCGCCACCGGTGCGACACCCGTGCTGGTCGCGATCGACGGCCAGCCCGCGGGCATGATCACGGTGGCCGATCCGCTGCGCGCGACAGCGCCCGAGGCCATGCAGGCCCTGGCCGCACTTGGCCTGACCACAATGATGCTGACCGGCGACCATGCCGCAACCGCGCAGGCCGTGGGCGCGCGTCTTGGCATTGCCGATGTGCGCGCGCATCTGCTGCCGGGCGACAAGCTCGACGCATTGCGTGCAGCACCAGGCATGGTCTTCGTGGGCGACGGCATCAATGATGCGCCGGCACTCGCGGCCGCCGATGTCGGAATCGCCATCGGCACGGGCACAGATATCGCGATGGAAAGTGCGGCGGTGGTCTTGATGCGCGATGATCTGCGCGGCGTGGCATCGGCCATCCGCATCGCACGCGCGACACTGTTGAACATCCGGCAGAACCTGGCCTGGGCCTTCGGCTACAACATCGCGCTGGTGCCGGTGGCAGCCGGCGTGCTGGCCCCCTTCGGCGGGCCTTCGCTGTCGCCCATGCTGGCCGCCGCCGCCATGGGCCTGTCTTCGGTCTTCGTCGTGGGCAATGCCCTGCGGCTGAAAGGGGTACGCGCATGAATATCGGCCAGGCCGCCAAGGCCTCCGGCGTCTCCGCCAAGATGATTCGCTGGTATGAGGAGCAAGGGCTGATCCCCGACGCCGCGCGCACCGGAGCGGGATACCGGATCTATCGCGCGGTCGATCTCGACCGGCTGCGCTTCATCCGCCGCGCACGCGACCTGGGCTTCGGCGTGAAACAGATCGGCGAATTGCTGGCGCTGTGGCAGGACCGCACTCGTGCCAGCGCCGATGTGAAGCGCATGGCGCTGCTGCATGTGGAAGCGCTGGAGGCGCGCATCACGGCACTGCGCGAGATGGCGCAGAGCATCCGCCATCTGGCCGCGCATTGCCACGGCGATGCTCGGCCGGAATGCCCCATCCTCGACGGCATATCAGGAGCTAGACCATGAAACACATCATCTTCGTGGCGATGCTGGCGGCCTTGTCGGCAACAGCCCAGCACGCTGACCATGGCACGCCCGCCCGCGGGCAGGAACCCGCCAGCACGCGGGAGTTCCGCGAGGCCAACCAGCGCATGCATCGCGACATGGACATCCGCTATTCCGGCCAGGCGGATCGCGACTTCATCGCCGGCATGATCCCGCATCACCAGGGTGCCATCGACATGGCGCGCATCGCATTGCGCCACGGCCGCGACCCTGAGGTGCGGCGTCTGGCGGAAGAGATCATCGCAGCCCAGGAGCGCGAGATCGCGCAGATGCGCGCGATGCTGCAACGCCTGCCGCGCTGATCGGCAGTGCGACGAAGCGGGGGACGGCTAGAGCATGATCCGCAAGTGCGGAATCCCCGGCGCGGTGAATCATTCTTCCACAACGGCTACAGCGTGTTTCCGTGCAACGGGATCACGCTGTAGCAACCTGCTGGCTTGCATCAATGTGACATCAGGACCGGCACGGTCATCTGCCGCATCAGGGTGCGCGTGACGCCGCCCAGCACCATCTCGCGCCAGCGCGAATGGCCATAGCCGCCCATCACGATCATATCCGCGCCCATCTCGGTGGCCTCATTCAACAGCATCTCGCCACCGGACAGATCATCGCTCTGGCCCTGCCTCACCTCGACCGGCACGGCATGCCGCGCCAAGTGTCGCGCGATGTCGGCACCCGGCAGATCGCCCATACCCGACAAACCTGAGCGTGGGTTGGCGGCGAAGACCAGCACGCTCTGCGCGCGTTGCAGCAGCGGCAGCGCATCATGCGCGGCGCGGGTGGATTCGCGGCTGGCGTTCCAGCCGAGCAGCACGCGACGGCCGACGCGCGCCAGCATCGTCGCATACGGGATGACAAGCACGGGGCGGCCGCCATTGAACAGCGCCTCCTCGACCAGCGCGTCCATGCCGGGGCCGCCCTGCGCAGGGTCAGGCTGGCCTAGCAGCACGATATCGGCATAGCGCGCATGCATCGCGATATTGTCGAGTGCCGCGCCCTCCACCAGGCGCCATTCGCCGGGCACGCCTGCCTTCTCGGTGGCAGCGCGGAAGCTGGCCTCCAGCGCGCCGGCCTGGACCAGCGCCTCGGCGCGCAGCTTCGCCAGCAGATCGGCGATCAGGAGACCGGCGGAAGGATCGGCGGAGAGCATCACGTGCGAGAGCGGATCGAGGCAGCGCAGCCCCACCACATGCGCACCATGTTCGGCCGCCATGGCGCAGGCGATATCGAGGCGCCGCATAGAGGCGGGCGTGCTGTCGAGCAACACAAGAATGTCGGCTATAGGCATGGCAGGCTCTCCCGGAGTTCGTGCCTGCACAATGCCGGGGTGTGGCCAGGGTTGCCTTGATCGCGATCAAGGCGCTGTGGATTCAGACGCGGCGCGCAGCGAGCACCGCGGCGCGGGAGCCGCCGTCGACGAGTGCGGTCCAGGCACGCAGCGCAAGGCCAGGTGGCGCGCCTGCGAGTCCGCGAGCTTCATCGCGATGGTGGACTTCGTCCTCCTGACAGCGCGCGAGGGTGGCGCGCAGTTCGGGCAGGATCCGCTCGGCATCCAGGCGGTCCAGTTGCTGCTGGTAGTGGTGGTCCACGAAGCTCTCCACCGCATCGATCGTGGCATAGACGGCGCGGGTGCCGAACAGAGCGGGGATGGCGCCCGTCAACCAGCCGGCAATGCGCCAGATCGGCAGCAGGCGGGAATGCTGCGCCGGGGGCAGAAGGTCCTCCAGGATGCGCAGATGGCCAGCTTCCGTTTCCATATGGCGCCTGGCGAAATCGCGCAGGGCTGGGTCGCGCGCGAAGGCCAGAATGCCGCGATAAATCATGATGGCGCCCGTCTCCCCGGCATGGTCCGAGCGCAATTCGCCGATCAGCCAGGCGGGCATGTCAGGGGTGTTCATGGGCCGGCAGATGGCGCGCTTGGCGGCGCGTGCAAGCGGCCCATATGACGATCATGAGCAAGCTGACGGTGTATTATGACGGCGCATGCCCGGTCTGTTCGCGCGAAATCGCGGCCTATCGCGGCGCGCGTGGCGCGGAGGCGCTGGACTTCGTGGACGCGGCGCGCTGCGACGCGGCGGCGCTGGGCGATCTGCCGCGCGAGACGGCGCTGGCGGCGATGCATGTGCGCCGCGCGGATGGCAGCCTGGTGCAGGGCGCGCGAGCATTTGGAGAAATCTGGCAGGCGCTGCCAAGGCTGCGCGCGCTGGGCTGGGTGATGCGCGCCCCTGGCGTGGCCTGGTGCGCGGAACTGGCCTATGGCGGCTTCCTGCGGCTCCGCAAAATCTGGCGCCGTTAGAGCATGATCCGCAAAGGCGGAATCACCGGCGCGGCGAACCATCCTTGTATAGTGGCTTTAGCGTGTTCCCGTGAAACGGGATCACGCTATAGGGCGCGGCGCGGTCGCCAGCACCATGGACGAGCCGCATCAGAATAGCGGCGGCAGGTGCAGCATGGCGACCTCACCTTCATGGCCTGGCAGGTTGGGGAAACGCTTCAGCACGATGGGGTCATGGCCGGGGATGACGGCGCTTTCGACGCCACCCGCCAGCGCGCGGGTGATGCGCCAGCCGGCCACCATCTCGCCCAGGTCAAAGATGATGGGGAAGGGGTTCTCGCGTTCCGCATTCGCATAGAAATGCATGGCGTCGGACGCGATGACGACCGGGCCGCGCGCGGTCATCACGCGCACCACCTGCAACCCGTCCGAATGGCCGCCGACCCGGTGCAGCGTGACGCCGGGCGCGATCTCCGCCTCGCCGGTATGGACCGCGACACGGTCGGCGTAGAGGGCGCGGATCATCGCCACCACATGCTCGCATTCGAAGGGCATGCGGATGGCACGGCTGCACATATGCCGGCCGGTGGCGAAATGCAGTTCGCGTTCCTGGATGTGGAAGCGGGCCGCGGGAAGCTGCGCCAGGCTGCCGACATGGTCCCAATGCAGGTGGCTGATCACCACGTCCTGGATGCGCGCGGCATCGCTGCCGATGGCAGCGAGTGCGGCATCCACACGGCGCGCCAGGGGCCGGCCGCGGCGTTCGGCGGTCTCGGGATCGTAGCCTGTATCGACCAGGATTTCGCGGCCGTCCGGGGCGCGCAGGAGCCAGACGTAGAAGTCCAGCGGCATGGCTTCATGCGGATCAGGCACGGCATAGGCGTGGCATTCGCGCGCGCTGCGCTCATGCCGCGCGTAGCGGATGGCGTAGGCTTCCCAGAGCACTTCCGGCCGATTCAGCCCGCCGCGCTGCGCGCTGCGATCATCGGACGGGGTCATGCGTTGCCGCCGCCAAGGGCAGTTCCCGCCAGACGTTCAGGCAGCTTCGCGACGCCGGTATGGTCCTCACCCGGTTCAAGCGACACAGCGGCCGCCGCCCACATTTCTCGGCACAGCGCCGCGAAGGGCGTGGGCACCGCATTGTCGCGCCCGACTTCGAGCGCGATGGACAGGTCCTTCACCATCAACTCCAGCGAGAAGCCAGAATCGAATCGCCGGCTCAACACGAACTGCTTGAACTTCTTCTGCGTGGAATTGTTCATGCCGGTGGACGCGTTCAGCACATCCACCATCAGCGCCGGATCCAGGCCGAATTTCTGGCCGATCAGCAGCGCCTCGACCCCGATCAGGAAACCGCCGGCGCTGACCAGGTTGTTCAGCGCCTTCATCGCCTGCCCGGCGCCGATGCCGCCGCAGCGATGGATGGATGTGCCCATGGCGCGCAGCACCGGCTCGGCCGCGTCCAGCGCGGCGGCGTCACCGCCGGCCATGATGGCGAGCTCGCCAGTCTTGGCGCGCGACACGCCGCCGGAGACAGGGCAGTCCAGCATGGTCACGCCCACTGCCGCCAGATCGGCCGCGATGGCACGCGTGGCACCTGGCTGGCCGCTGGTCATGTCGATGAACAGCGCGCCCGCGCGCATGGCGGGTTTGGCCGCAGCCGCCACCACCGCCACCTGCTTGCTGGTCGGCAGGATGGTCACGACGGCATCGGCACCACGCGCGGCATCGGCCGCATCGGCAGCCGCGCGCGCGCCGGTTTCACTGGCGAAACGCGCAACCCGCGCGGCGTCGGTGTCGGCCACCGCCAAATCGAAGCCCTTCGCCACCAGATTGGCCGCCATCGGCCAACCCATATTGCCGATGCCGATGAAGGCGATGCGCTTCACTTCTTGGCAGCCTTCTTCTTCGCGGGCTTCAGCGACTGCCCGCTGACCGCACCCTCCGCCACCAGCACCTCATGCGCCGCCTTGAAGGCATCCAGCCCCGCTGGAATTCCGCAATAGGCCGTGGCGTGCAGCAGCGTTGCCTTGATCTCGTCGACCGTCACGCCATTGGTCAGCGCGCCCTTAACGTGCAGCTTGATTTCCGGCGTCTTTCCCAGGGCGGTCAGCATCGCCAGGTTCAGCAGGCTGCGCGTCTTGCGATCCAGCGTCGGGTCGCCCCATGCCCAACCCCACGCAATGGTGGTGGTGGCGCGCTGGAAGGCCATCATGAAGTCGTCCGCCTTCGCCATGCTGCCATCCACATACTCCTTGCCGAGCACGGCGCGGCGGATGGGCAGGCCCTTGTTGAACAGGGTCTCGTCACCTTTGGCCATTGGTTCCTCCTTCGTCCTGCGCGTAACGCTGCGACCGTGCGCGTTGCGCGTCAATCGGCGCGGTGCCACGCTGGGCTAATGGAATTCGAGGGCTTTCGGGAGGAACGGCGGGAGGTCGCCGGCATGGCGGTGCGCTGCCGCATCGGCGGCAATGGCCCGCCCTTGCTGCTGCTGCACGGCAACCCGCAGACGCACTTCATGTGGCACAAGCTGGCGCCGGTCCTGGCGCGCACGCACACTGTCATCTGCGCCGACATCCGCGGCTATGGCTTCTCCGCCAAACCACCCGCCAGCCCCGACCACGCGCCCTATGCCAAGCGCGAAATGGCCAAGGATGCGCATGGCCTGATGCTCTCCCTCGGCCACCCACAATACGCAGTGCTCGCGCATGACCGCGGTGCGCGCGTCGCGCATCGACTGCTGCTCGACCAGCCCGACGCCGTCACACGCGCCGCCTTGCTCGACATCGTCCCCACACTGCACCACTTCGAGAATGCCGATGCCGCCTTCGCCATGGGCTATTATCACTGGTTCTGGCTGGCCCAGCCGCACCCCAAGCCCGAGACGCTGATCAACCAGGACATCGAAACCTGGTTCGACATCCACACCAGCCGCGAGCCGAAGGACCGTTCCTTCTTCCACCCCGAAGCCCGCGCCGACTACCTGGCCGCATTGCGCGAACCGGGCACCGTCACCGCCATCTGCGAGGACTACCGCGCAGCGGCCACTATTGACCTGGTGCATGACCGCGAATGCCGCGATGCGCGCGTGCAATGCCCCTTGCTGGTGCTATGGGGTGCGAAGGGTGCGATCGGCAAATGGTATCGCCCGCTGGAGGTCTGGCGCCGCTATGCGGCCGGCCCCCTCTTCGGCGGCGCGGTCAATAGCGGCCACTATCTGGCCGAAGAAGCACCGGAGGAAACACTTTCATGGATCACGCCGTTTCTCGCCGCGCGCTGATTGGCGCTGCACTTGCAACACCCGCGCTCGCGCAATCCTGGGCGCCCACGCGCCCCATTACCATGCTGGTGCCCAACCCGCCCGGCGGCGGCAGCGACTTCGCCGCGCGCCTGTTCAGCGACGGCCTGGCGCGCATCCTGGGCCAGTCGGTGGTGGTCGAAAACCGGCCTGGTGCCAATGGCAACATCGCCATTCAGGCGGCGATGCGCGCAGCCCCCGATGGGCAGACCATCCTGCTGAATTATTCAGGCTACCACGCTGGCAACCCGGCGATGATGGCCAATGCGGGCTTCGATGCACTGCGCGATTTCGCCTCTCTGGGCATGGGCACGATGGCGCCGCATGTGGTGCTGGTTGCACCCAACATGCCGGCCACGCTGGCGGAATTCATCGCACTCGCGCGGCGCAACACGCTGAACTACGCATCCTCCGGCGCGGGCAGCATCCAGCACATCGCGGGCGCGCTGTTCAGCCGCGCGATCGGCGCCGAGATGGTGCATGTCCCCTATCGCGGGGCCGCACCCGCGCTGCAGGATGTCGCCGGCGGGCGCGTCGAGATGTTCATCACAACGCCATCCAGTGCGATCGGCCTAGTGCAGGGAGGCCGGTTGCGCGCGCTCGCCATGGCCAGTGCCAACCGCGCCGAGGCGCTGCCCGATGTGCCGACCACGGCCGAGGCCGGACTGCCAGGCTTCACCATCGATGCCTGGTTCGCCTTCTTCGTCCCCGCCGCCACACCACTGCCGATCCGCGAGCGCTACAACGCCGCCCTTCGCGAACTGGCCCAGGATGATGCCGTGCGCCGCCGCGCCCGGGAAGGCGGCGCAACCGTGGCCCCCATGACGCTGGCCGAGATGGACGCGATGGTGGAACGCGAGGTGCGCGAACTCGGCGCCGTAATCCGCGCCAACAACATCAGGCTGGAATAGGCAGCCTGGCCGGCATCTCGCCGTCATCGGCGATGAAGATCGCGGCCAGCAACCCGGCGAAGGGTGCCGCTGCGTTCAGCAGCGCAAGCCCCAGCACCAGTGCATGAGTCATGATCGCGGCCAGGATCAGCACGGGGATTACAAGGTCGAAACGGGTGCGCGCCGGCCCTCGCTTGGCGAGTGTAATGCGGGATTGGATGATCTGTTCGGGTAGCATCGAGGCCTCCTGCCTCCCGCCTAGGCTGCAAGCCCGATGCCAAGCCATGGCTGTAGTGTGCGCTGCATATTGCAAGGCCATTTGCACTTCTCCCCATTGCCCGGGATGAATATGCGATAAGCTTCTCGCAAAACGCAGGTGCGCAATGTCTTGATAGGCGGGATTTTGATCATAAACACGTCAGTCGTCGCGACCGAATAAACTGGCCAGTGCCGCCGCTACCGCCGCCGGCGCCTCCATGGTCGGCAGATGGCCGCAGCCGACGAACTGCAACAGCCTCGCGCCGGGGATCAGTGCGGCCATTTCGGTATGGCGGTCCGGTGGCGTCAGCACATCCTGCGCACCGCAGGCGACCAGCGTGGGCACGGTGATTCCCGGCAAGGTCAGCAGGCTGTCAGGGCGGTCCATGATGGCACGCTGCTGGCGCAGGAAGGCGACGGGGCCGACGCGCTCGGCCATTGCCATCACCTCCTCGACCAGCGGTGTTTCGAGCCGCGAGGGGTGCAGCAGCATCGGCAACAAACGCGGCGTGACGCCCTTGAACTGGCCCAGGCGGGACAGCGCCATCAGCGCCTGGCGGCGGCCGCGCTGCTCCTCGGTGTCGGCGCGCGCGGAGGTGTCGAGCAGCGCCAGATGCGTCATGCGCGGGCCGGCCAGGCGCCACAACGCGAAGGCGACATAGCCGCCCATCGACAACCCGGCCACGGCGAAGCGCGACTGTGGCCCCCATGCGGAATCCGCCGCAGCCAGGGCGCGCGTGGCCATGGCGTCGATGCTGTCATCCTGCGTCAGATCAGCGACCAGGCCCTGGGCTGCATCCCGCCACAGCCGCGCATCACATAGCAGGCCGGGCAACAGGAGAAGATTTCGAGGCATGGTACGGCTTTTCCGGGTTGTGGGCGCCAGGAAACGCTTGCGGCGCACGGGATTGCGGCGCATATGCACGCGCGTCGTGGGGCGGGAAAGCCTGCCCCTGCCGCGCCCCCCATCCGCTCCGCCCGGCCCATCGGCCATGCAGGCGCCCGGGTCGGGCCGCGAGGCATCGGCATGGTCCACCACCGCCACCACAGAGATGAGTGCATCTTGAACGACACCACACCGCGCACAGCCGAGGCCAGTGCGCACCCCCTCCCGGAACACGAGGCCGAGGCCCCCGGGATGCCCGAAACACCGCCCGTGCCGGTGGAAGAACAGCCCGTTGTCTTGGCGGCTGATGAACCTGCCGATGACGACGAGCAGGACAATTACGACGATGACGAAAACGAGACGCCGGAAGAAGACCCGCGCACGACCTTCGCCGATCTCGGCCTGTCGGAAGAACTGCTCCGCGCTGTGACCGAGGCAGGCTATCGGCACCCGACGCCGATCCAGGAACAAGCCATCCCCTATGTGCTGATGAACCGCGACGTGCTGGGCTGCGCACAGACCGGGACCGGCAAGACCGCCAGCTTCGTGTTGCCGATGCTGGATATCCTGTCGGGTTCGCGGGCGCGGGCACGCATGCCGCGCAGCCTGATCCTGGAACCGACGCGGGAACTGGCGCTGCAAGTCGCCGAGAACTTCGAGAAATACGGCAAGTACCTTCAGCTAAACCACGCGCTGCTGATCGGCGGCGAGAGCATGGATGAGCAGAAGGCCGCGCTCGAAGCCGGCGTGGATGTGCTGATCGCCACCCCCGGCCGCCTGCTGGATTTGTTCGATCGCGGGCGCATCCTGCTGGCCGATTGCAAGCTGCTGGTGATCGACGAAGCCGATCGCATGCTGGACATGGGCTTCATCCCGGATGTGGAGCGCATCGTCTCCATGCTGCCGGGCATGCGGCAGACGCTGTTCTTCAGCGCGACCATGGCGCCGGAAATTCGCCGCCTCGCCGATGCCTTCCTGTCGAACCCCAAGGAGATTTCTGTCTCCGCCCCCGCATCGGTCGCGACCACCATCACCGCGGGCCTTGTCTATGTGCAGCCGCACGACAAGCGCGAGGCGCTGCGCCGGCTGATCCGCTCTGAGGAAATTCACAACGCGCTGATCTTCTGCAACCGCAAGGTTGAAGTGGACATCCTGTTCAAGTCGCTGCGCAAGCACGGCTTCAAGGTGGGTGCGCTGCATGGCGATTTGGACCAGTCGGTGCGCTTTGCCACGCTGAACGCCTTCAAGGCGGGTGAGTTGCAG
>JAPLOK010000095.1 GCA_026400775.1 Alphaproteobacteria bacterium
CACGAATCCCATCGCCGCGAACATGGTGCGGCGGTTGCGACGGGCGAGGGCTGTTGCGTCCTGCATGGCGCGGATGTGGCGCGGGGTTGCGTTGCGCGCAAGCCCGAGCGGCGAATCGAAATGCGAGGCGAATGAAGCGGGCGGCTTGCGACCCGCGCGCAGGCTCGGCTATATCAGGCTTGCATCAAGAGTCGGGCCGGCGCCCGACGCCAACCTGCCCGCCCGGGCAAGGTGGCGCCAACCTTAGCAGGTTGGGATGTGGCCGGTCCGGCAACCAAGCGGGTCCCTTCTACATCATCGCGCGTCGGCCCTTGGCAGAAGGGATCGGCGCATGGCGCAACCGCAGCAACCGCCCCATGACCTGGGGCTTTTCGTGGCCGAAGGCGAAGAGGCCGAATGGCTCGGCAGCCTGCCCTGGCGGGACCGGCTGGGCCGCGTGACCGAGGGCGATTTCTATCTGGTGCTGCACCGGCGCGGCGGCTTCTGGACGCATCTGTATCGCGTGGCGGATGCGCATGGGGCGCACAGCTTCCAGGTGTTCCTGGAACGTGCGGTGGCGGGCGATGCGCGCGGCGAAGCGCGGCACTGGCTGTTGCAACAGGCAGCCGCCTGGCCGCGGCGGTAGTCAGGGCAGTTGCACCTCGATACGGCCATTGCGCTCGCGCGCAGGGTAGCTCTCGGTGGGCGTCGAGACCGGCGCGCCGCGCGGGCGGCCATTGCGGATATCGACCAGCCCCTGGTGCAGCGGGCATTCGACGCAGTCGCCATCCACGAAGCCGTCCGACAACCGCGCCTGGCCGTGTGGGCACAAATCGTGCAGCGCATAGGGCGCGCCGCCGACGCGGAACAGCGCCACTGGCCGGCCCGCGATCATGACGCCGATGATTGTTTCTTCTTCCAGCGCATCCGCCGCGCAGGCGTCGTGCCATTCGCCGCTCATATCGGATAGGCCAGCAGCGTCTGGACGCGCGCGGTATCATAGATCACGCGCTTGGAACGGAAGCGCCAGCCATCGCCCACGCGCACCGCGACGGAGCGGTAGATGCCTGCCTGGTAGATGGCCGAACTGCCCTCCTGCGAGGTGTTCACCACCACATAATTGCAACGCAATGCCACGCCATCCGCACTGTCTCGCACCACCAAACCCGAAAGCATGTGCCGATAGGTCGGCGTCTCGTAAATATTCGCATGCCGCAGGCTGGCGACGCGGTCGCGCATCATCGCCGCATTGTCGCAGCGCATCAGCGGCGCACCTGCATCTCCAGGCGCAGCAGCAAGGCGGGCGTCATGCTGCGTCCAGCCCCATGAGGTTGCGATAGCCGACCCAAAATTTACGCACCAGGCTCTCGCTGATCATGGTCGCGGTCTCGTCGGGCGCATGGCGTGACATCTCGATCACCGAGGAGAGATCCGAGGAACCCGTGGTGCCGCGCTGCACCAGTTCCGTCGCCTCCGTATCCTCCATGGAAATATAGCCCGCCGGCCCCACCAGATTCGCCTGCTTGATGCGCAGCGCGCGCAGTTCCGGCGTGTCATCCGTGTAGCCGAAGAAGTGGAAGATCAGTTCGAAGCGGTC
Organism: Alphaproteobacteria bacterium; assembly: GCA_026400775.1. GTDB lineage: Bacteria > Pseudomonadota > Alphaproteobacteria > Acetobacterales > Acetobacteraceae > Rhodovarius. The sequence continues at coordinate 1,577 of JAPLOK010000095.1, forward strand.
ATGCGCCTTGGCGATCAGCTGCCGCGCCACCAGAGTGTTATGGATCTGCTGGATCACCAGTTGCGGGAAGATCGGCTGGATGTGGTTGGTCGCGGGCTCGGCGAATTCAGGCACCATGGCCAGAACGCTGTCATCCTCCAGCCGGAAGCCCTCGTCATAGCTGCGGATTTTCTGCGCCTTGTAGGCGTCCGAATTCTGCTCCTCGTTCTTTACCACGAAGACGATGTTGTGCAGGCCCGTCGCGTCCGACTCACAATGCGCCTTCATGCCCACGCGCAGAATGTTGAAGGTGGTGTGGAACAGATGCAGCAGCGATGCGTGATACGGGTCACGCACGTTCTCCATATAAAGCTTCCAGTTGGAGTTCGAGTATTGCCGCGTGCAGCCAAGATACTCGATCGGGCGGTTGAACACGCGGTCCACATAAGGCCGCATCACCGGCCCGATATAGTCCGGCAGGTCGGCCACCGTATCGCTGAAGGTGGCGAAGACCAGGCCGCGATAGCTCTCGACCCGCAGTTGCCGCAGGCTGTGCTTCGCGGGGTCGAAATCAGCCGGCATGCCGGTCATGTCCCTCTGCCCGCGCCGGAACGGTACGCCCTGCAGATTGCCCTTCGTGCCGTAATTCCACTGATGATAGACGCAGGTGTGGTTCAGTGCATTGCCGCGCCTGAGCCGGCACACCACGGCACCCCGATGCGCGCAGCGATTGACCCAGGCGGCGAGCGTGCCATCCTCGGCGCGCGTCATCACCACCGGCGTCTCGCCGATATATGTGCTCTTGAAATCGCCGGGCTTCGGGATTTCCGCTTCCAGCCCGAGAAAACTCCAGGTCGGGCCACGGAAAACCCGCTCCTGCTCCAGCGCGTAGATCTCCGGGCTGGAAAACACCGAATAGGGCACGCGCGAGCCGTCGCTGCGCGGGAAGATCGGCGATTGGGTATCAGGCATCATGGCCTCCTCAGCACCTGTAGTCTGTCCCGGCGCGCGTCGGGCGGGAAGGGTTTATGCTGCGGCGCATGACGCCCATAGCCACCC
>JAPLOK010000482.1 GCA_026400775.1 Alphaproteobacteria bacterium
GATGGCAAGCTCGTGGCCGCACCGCCGGATCGGGATTTCTCGCGCGAGCCGATCCTGATGCTCAAGATCGTCCAGGCCGCGAGGGACCGCGCGCTGGAGATCCACCCGCTGGCCATCCGCGCCATGATCCGCCACGCGCGCTATGGCGAGACGCCCTTCATGGTGGAGCCGCATGTCAAGGAAGGGCGCGGCGGCCTGCGCGATCTGCAGACGCTGTATTGGCTGGCGCGGCATGCCTTTGGCATCCAGCGAATGCCCGAACTGGTGGGGCCTGGCACACCTGGTGGCGGCTTGCTGGCGGAAAGCGAAGCGCGCGCCATCCGCCGCGCCTGGGACTTTCTCTGGACCATCCGCTTCCACCTGCACTACGTCACCGGCCGCGCCGAGGAGCGCCTGACCTTCGACCTGCAGCCATTGGTCGCGGCCCGCATGGGCTACGCGCGGCATGGCGCGCAGGAAGGGGCGGAGCGCTTCATGAAGCACCTGTTCCTGACCTCACGCGATGTGGTGCGCCTCGCCCGCGTGCTGGAACCGGCGATTGAACGCGCAGCTCTCGGCCCGCCGGCGCGCAGGCGGGATGGCGATGGTGAATTGGCGCGCATTGGCCTCGCCTTCGCGGATGGCAAGCTCGTGGCCGCACCGCCGGATCGGGATTTCTCGCGCGAGCCGATCCTGATGCTCAAGATCGTCCAGGCCGCGAGGGACCGCGCGCTGGAGATCCACCCGCTGGCCATCCGCGCCATGATCCGCCACGCGCGCGAAGCCGGCGCTTTGTTCATCGACCTGCTGACCGGCAAGGATGTGGTGAAGTGGGTCGGGCTGTTGAACGAGACCGGCTTCATGTCGCGCTATCTGCCCGAATGGGCGCGTATCGTGGGCCTGATGCAGTTCGATACCTACCATGTCTTCACCGTGGATGAGCACACCATCCAGGCGCTGGGCGTGGTGCATCAGATGGAAGCCGGCGCGCTGGCGCAGGAAGCACCGGTGGCGTCCGAACTGGTCGGCCAGTTGCAGTCGCGCCGCGCGCTGTTCGTGGCGACGTTGCTGCACGACATCGCCAAGGGCCGCGGCGGCGACCATAGCGAGATCGGCGCGCGCCTGGCGCAGGAGATCTGCCCGCGTCTGGGCATGACCGCGGAGGAGACCGAGACCGTCTCCTGGCTCGTGCTGCATCACCTGCTGATGAGCCAGACCGCCTTCAAGCGCGACATCGAAGACCCCAAGACCATCCTCGACATCAGCGACACGGTGCAGTCCCCCGAACGCCTGCGACTGCTGCTGGTGCTGACGGTGGCCGATATGCGCGCGGTCGGCCCCAAGGTGTGGAACGGCTGGAAGGCGACGCTGCTGCGTGAGGTGTATTGGCGCGTATCGGAGGTTCTGGCCGGTGGCCTCACCGTGCCGGAACGTGATGTGCGCGTGGCGCGCGCCAAGGAAGCCGTGGGGGAAGCGCTGGTGAGCCAGGCCTGGGCGCAGGGCGATATCGAACGCTTTCTGGCACTGGGCTACCCCGGCTATTGGCTCTCCTTCGACCCCGACACGCATGCCCGCCACGCCGCCATCATCCGCGAGGCCGAGGCGTCACAGGCACCGCTGACGGTGCGCAGCAACGTGCTGCGCGCGCGTGCGGTGACCGAAGTGACTGTCTATGCCATCGACCATCCGGGCCTGTTCAGCCGCATCTCCGGCGCGCTGTCGGTGGGTGGAGCGACGATTGTGGATGCGCGCATCCACACGCTGACCAACGGCATGGCGCTGGACACGTTCTGGGTGCAGGACGCATCGGGCGGGCCGCTGGATGCGCCGCATCGCCTGGCCAAGCTCTCGGTGCTGATCGAACAGGCGCTGAACGGACGTTTGAAACTTGCGCAGGAAATCAGGAAGGTCCGGCGCGAACCGGCGCGCCTGCGCGCGGTGACGGTGCCGCCGCGCGTGGTGGTGGACAACCACGCCAGCAACACCCACACCGTGATTGAGGTGAATGGCCGCGACCGGCCGGGCCTGCTGCATGACGTGACGGCCGCGATCTCAGGCCAAGGCCTGCAGATCGCATCGGCGCATATCACCACCTATGGCGTGCGCGCGGTGGATGTCTTTTATGTGAAGGACGTCTTCGGCCTGAAGATCGACAATGAACGCAAGCTCGCACCGCTGCGCGAGGCGCTGCTGGACGCGCTGGCAACGCCCGAGGCCGCCGGGGTCGCGTAGCGCATGGCCCGCGAAGGTCGCATCACCGCGGCGGTGAAGCCTGCGACCCGCCGGGTGCGTGGTCCGCGCAGGCGGGTCGCGGTATAGCGATGCTGCGCCATATCGCGACCATCGGCGGCTGGACCATGGCCAGCCGAATCCTGGGCTTTGCGCGCGACATGCTGATCGCCGCCAAGCTCGGCGCCGGACCGCTCGCGGATGCTTTTTTCGTGGCGCTCAAACTGCCCAACCTGTTCCGCCGCCTGTTCGGCGAGGGTGCCTTCAACGCCGCCTTCATCCCCGCCTTCACCCAAACTTATACGCGCCATGGCGCCGCCGCCGCACAGGCGCTGGCCGAACGGCTGGGCACGCTGCTGGCCATGTGGCTGGCACTGCTGGCGGTGCTGGGCATGGTCTTCATGCCGCAGGTCCTGGCCGTTCTGGCGCCCGGCTTTCCAGCCCGCGGCGAGGCGCAATTCGCGCTGGCCGTGGAACTCACGCGGATCTGCTTCCCCTACCTGTTCTTCATCTGCCTCGCGGCGTTGATGGGCGGCGTGCTGAACGGCATGGGCCGCTTCTCGGCCGCAGCCGCGGCGCCGGTCTTCTTCAATCTCCTGGCCATGGCGGCGCTGCTGTGGCTGACACCCTTCGTCGCCACGCCGGCGCATGCGTTGAGCTGGGGTGTCACTGCCTCGGGTGCGGTGCAACTCGCCATCATGTGGTTCGCAGCGGCGCGGGCGGGCGTGCCGGTGCTGCCGCGTGCCCCACGCATCGGCCCCGAGGAAGCCACAGTGCTGCGCCGGATGCTGCCCGGCGTGCTGGGCGCAGGCGTCACGCAGTTGAACCTGGCGGTCGACATGATGATCGCGTCGCTGATGCCGGTGGGCGCACTGTCATTGCTCTACTACGCTGATCGGGTCGCGCAATTGCCGCTGGGCGTGATCGGGGCTGCGATCGGAACGGCATTGCTGCCGGCGCTGGCGAAGCATCTATCGGCCGGGAAAACGCTTTCGGCGCACCGCGCCATGAACCGGGCGCTGGAGATCACACTGGCGCTCGCCCTGCCCGCTGCACTGGCGCTGATGGTGCTGGCGCTGCCCATCATGACAGTGCTGTTCCAGCGCGGCGCCTTCACGGCGGCCAATGCGACTGATGCGGCGGTGGTGCTGTTGGCCTATGCAAGCGGTCTGCCCGCCTTCATCGCGGTGAAGGCGCTGGCGCCGGGCTTTTTCGCGCGCGGTGACACGCGCACGCCGGTCTTCATCGGCCTGTTCTGCGTGGCATTGAACCTGGGGTTGAACCTGGCATTCCTGTGGCTCACGGCGCTGGGCGCGCCCGGTATCGCGCTGGCCACCAGCATCGCCGCCTGGGTGAATGCGGGCGTGCTGGCCTGGCTATTGCGGCGCCGTCGGCTCTGGCGCGCTGACCGGCGGTTGCGCCGCGCCACCCCGCGAATCCTGGCGGCCACGCTGGGCATGGCGGCGGTTCTGGCCGGAGCGTTGTTCCTGTGGCCGGTGGGCGCCGGCCTGCCGGGTGCCGCGGCCCTCGCGGCGATCTGCGCGCTGGGCGCGGGGGCCTATGCGGCGGCCGTGCATCTCTCGGGTGGGCTGCATCTGGGTGCGACCTGGCGGGCCTTGCGCCGGCGCGCTTGACCAGCCGCGCGCGCCGCGCGAACCCTTGGGCGACCAATCACACGGACCCTCCATGCAACGCGTCTTTTCTGGCATTCAACCGTCCGGCGTGCCGACACTCGGCAATTATCTCGGCGCGATCCGCAACTGGGTGCCGATGCAGGACACGACCGACTGCATCTATTGCGTGGTGGATCTGCACGCCGTCACCGCCTTCCAGGCGCCGGAACAGCTTTTGGCGCAGACGCGGGAGATGGCGGCGGCCCTGATCGCGTGCGGGTTATCGCCGGAGAAATGCGTGCTGTTCGTGCAGTCCCATGTGCCGGCGCATGCGCAGCTGGGCTGGCTGTTCAACTGCGTGGCCCGCATCGGCTGGCTGAACCGCATGACGCAGTTCAAGGACAAGGCCGGCAAGGACCGCGAGGCAGCCAGCGCCGGCCTCTATGTCTATCCGAACCTGATGGCCGCCGACATCCTGGCCTACCACGCCAATGTGGTGCCGGTGGGCGATGACCAGCGCCAGCACCTGGAACTGGCCAACGACATCGCGCAGAAATTCAATCACGACTACGGCGTGGAGTTCTTCCCGCGCATCGAGCCGATGATCCAGGGCGTGGCAGCGCGCGTCATGAGCCTGCGCGACGGCACCAGGAAGATGAGCAAATCCGACCCCTCGGACCAGTCGCGCATCAACCTCAATGACAGCGACGACGCGATCGCAGACAAGATCAAGCGCGCCAAGACCGACCCCGAATTGCTGCCGGACAACCTCGCCGCGCTGGAAGCCCGGCCGGAAGCACGGAACCTGGTCGGCATCCTCGCCGCGGTCACCAGCACCACGCCGGAGGCGGTGCTGACGCAACGCGCGGGCAAGGGCTTCGGCGCCTTCAAACCAGTGCTGGCCGA
>JAPLOK010000210.1 GCA_026400775.1 Alphaproteobacteria bacterium
ACAGGCGAAGGCCCGGTGCTGGTCTTCGCCCATGGCCTGGGCGGCAACCACATGTCCTGGTGGCAGCAGGTGGCGCATTTCAGCCCGCGCTTCACCTGCGTCACCTTCGCGCATCGAAGCTTCTGGCCCAGTGCGGCCATCCCCGGCGGGCCAGACCCCAATGAGTATGCGGCCGACCTTGCCGCACTGGCCGATCACCTCGCTTTGCCGCCCTTCGTGCTGGTCGCGCAATCCATGGGCGGCTGGACAGCGGTGGAATACGCCCAGCGCCCGGACCAGCGGCTGCGTGGCCTGGTGATGGCGGCAACCACCGGCTCCATCGCGCGCGAAGGCCTGGGGCCGCTGGCCGAATGGGAAGCGGCCAGTGCCGCCACCCGCGCCGCATTGCTGGCCGCTGGCGGCCATCAGGCCATGGGCATGACGGCGCTGCACGAACAACCCGCGCTGGTGCAGCTCTACCGCCATGTGGACGAGACCAACAGCGACCTGCCCAAGGAAGCGCTGCGCGCGCGCATGAACGCCATGCGCACCCGCCCGCCGGAAGCACTCGCCGCCGCGCGCTGCCCCATCCTGCTGATCGCGGGCGAGGAGGATATCGTGATGCCGCCCTTCGCCAGTGCGGCGATCGCCGCCCGCGTGCCCGGCGCGCGCCCGGCGATGCTGCCGCGCACCGGCCATTCCGGCTATTTCGAGCGTGCGGCCGCCTTCAACGCCCTGGTCGAGGATTTCGTGGCCGGGTTGCCGGGGGCGTAAAGCTACGCCGTCGCCGCCCGCAGCCGGATCAAGGCCAGCACGGTATCAATGCTGGGCGTGGGCGTCTCGGTGATGCGCCCCAGCTCCGCCACGGCGCCCAGCAGCGCCTCATGCTCCATCGGCCGGCCGCGCTCCAGGTCCTGCAACATGCTGGTCTTGTGGGCACCTACAGCACCCGCGCCGTCGATGCGCTTGTCCACGCCGATGGGGAATTTTACCCCCAGCTTCTCGGCGATGGCCTGGGCTTCCAGCATCATGGTCCGGACCACGGCGCGCGTGCCGGGGTCGCCCACGATCTGCTCCAGCGTGGCATGGGTCAGCGCGCTGATCGGGTTGAAGGAGAGGTTGCCCCACAGCTTCACCCAGATCTCGTCGCGGATGCGCGGGCGGATCGGCGCCTTCAGCCCGGCTGCGATCAGCGCCTCCGACAGGCGGGTGACGCGCTCGCTGCGCGAACCATCCGGCTCGCCCAGGGTGAAACGGTCACCCTCCAGCACCTCAATCACGCCAGGCTCCGGCACTTCGGCCGCGGGGTAGACCACGCAGCCGATCACCCGCTGTGGCCCCCAGGCATTCCACTGCACATCACCGGGGTCGATGCTGGCCAGGCGCATATCCTTGTACGGGCCTTCGAGCGCGTGGAAATACCACCAGGGCACGCCATTGACCGCCATCACCACGGCCGTATCGGGGCCGATCAGCGGCGCCATGGCCGGCACAACGGGCGGCACGGAATGCGCCTTCAGCGTAATCACCACATAATCCTGCACGCCAAGCTCGGCCGCCGATGCGGCCGCGCGCGGCTGCGTGACGGTGTCGATACCGCCCTCGCGCAAGATCAGCCCGCGCTGCTGGATGGCGGCCAGATGCGGCCCCCGGGCCACGACCGAGACCTCCGCCGCGCCTGCCTTGGCCAGCCGCGCGGCCATGAAGCCGCCAATCGCGCCGGCACCGAAAACGCAGATCTTCATGACCCGAGCCCCAGCTTCTCGGCCAGGCCTATGCGCTGCAGCTTGCCCGTGGCCCCCTTCGGGATCTCAGCCAGGAACACGACATGGCGCGGCACCTTGAAATCGGCCAGCCGCGCGCGCGCGAAATCGCGCAATTCGGCCTCGGTGCAGGCACCGCCTTCGCGCAGTACCACGGCAGCACCCACCTCCTCACCCAGCTTGGCATGCGGCACCGCGAAGGTGACCACCTGCTGCACGGCGGGGTGGTCCATCAGCACCTCATCCACCTCCAGCGGGGAGACCTTCTCGCCGCCGCGATTGATGATCTCCTTCAGCCGGCCGGTGATGCGCAGATAGCCTTCGTCATCCAGCACGCCCTGGTCACCGGTGCGGAACCAGCCGCCGGCGAAGGCCTTGAGGTTGGCGTCAGGGTTGCTCTCATAGCCCGGCGTCACGTTGGGGCCGCGGATCACCACCTCGCCCAGGGCGCCGCGTTCCAGCAGGTTGCCGGCATCGTCCATGATGCCGACCTCCGGGCCGGCGGCGATACCCACGCTGCCGGGCTTGCGCGCACGCGGCGGCAGCGGGTTCGACGCCATCTGGTGCGCGGCCTCAGTCATGCCGTAGCTCTCGATCACCGGCGCGTTGAACACCGCTTCCAGCTCGGTCATCACCTGCGGCGGCAGGGAGGCCGAGGAAGAACGGATCAGCCGCAGCGGCGCGCGGGCGATGATCTCCTCATTGCGCTTGGCGCGTTCCAGGATCGCCTGGTGCATGGTCGGCACGGCGGTGTACCAGGACGGCCGCACGGCATCGAGCAGCCCGAAGAAGCGCAGCGCGTTGAAGCCCGGCGTGCACACCACCTGCCCGCCGGCTGCCAGCGAGGACAGCGTCGCCGCGATCAGCCCATGGATGTGGAACAGCGGCATGATGTTCAGGCAGGTATCGGCGGGCGTCAGTGACAGCGTCGTGCCGATATGCCGCGCGGAGGCCGCGAGGTTGCGATGCAGCAGCGGCACGATCTTGGGGCGCGAGGTGGTGCCCGAGGTGTGCAGCACCAGGCCCACATCATCCGCATCGGCCAGGCCGGGGCGCGCCGCTGCCGCAGGCGTGCCGCCCACCAGCGTGAAGGCCCCCGCGGCCTCGCCCGGCACCAGCTCCAGCACGGGTGTGCCGAGCCGCTGCGCAGCCTCGCGTGCCGGTGTCTCCTGCCCCTGCATGACCACCAGCGCGCGGGCCTTCAGGTCATCCATGTAGAAAGCGAATTCATCGGCGCGATAGGCCGGGTTCAGCGGACAGGTCACCGCCCCGCCGGCGACGGCGATGAAGGCGGCCGCCATCTCGGGACCATTTGGCAGCACGATCGCCACCTTGTCGCCGCGCCCGATGCCGAAGCCGTTCAAGGTGGCCACCGTCTCGCGCACCAGGGCGCGCAGCGCGCCATGGGTCAGCGGCGTGCGGTCAGGCGCACCGATGGCAGGCGCCGCATCAGCGCCGGTCAGCAGGTCGAGAATCGTGTCAGGCATCGCACACCTTTCAGACGTTCAGCTATCATCCCGGGACAATCTGGCCGCTTTGCGGCGTATCATTCTTGGCCGGCCATATGGTGACCGGCGGCAGGCCGCAAGACCGGGCGGCGCAACCGCCGCCCGGCAGTGAAGGCTGTCAGAACAACAACCCCTTCTTCAGCAGGCCATGCACGCCCTTCTCGCCATTCACCGTCTGCGTCACATGGAAATCGACGGCCAGCGAGCAGAACTGATAGGCATCGGCGGGGCTGAGATTCGTACGGCTGGCGATAAAGCCGATCATCTCGCGCAGCGCCTTCTTCATCGCCTCGTCGAGATCTTCGTGCATGCCCATGGTGATGTAGTGCGTGGGCGTCTCGGCGCGCGGGTAGAGCAGCTTCTCGCCCTTGATCAGCGTCAGGCGGAAATGGCCGGTCAGGCACATTTCCAGCGCGTTGATGCAGACCTCGCCATCGCCCTGCACGCCATGGCCATCACCAGCCGAGAACAGCGCGCCCGGCGCATGCACCGGCAGGAACAGCGTCGCCCCCTCGCCGATTTCCTTGTTGTCCAGGTTGCCGCCATGCGCGCGCGGTTCCTTGGTCGACAGCGCCCCCCATTCAGCCGGCGGTGCCACGCCCATCACGCCGAAGAAGGGCGAGAGCGGCAGCGTCACGCCACCGCCGATCGGCACCGTGCCGGTGCGCGCGGCGCGGTCCACTGGGATATGCAGCATCCGCTTATAGGGGAAATCCTCGGGCAGGGTACCGCCCAGCGGGCGGAAGCCGCAGAAGCCCCAATCGGCGCCGAACTCGATCTTCTCGATATCCACGCGCAGCACATCGCCGGGCATCGCACCCTTCACCGCCACGGGGCCGGTGATGATGTGCGGCCCCAGGCGCGGCAAGCCCGCGGCATGAATCGCGGCGAGTGCCGGCGGCGGCAGCATGCCGGTCGCGGGGTCGGGCATGACTTCCGGCCCGCCGGAGACGCATTGCATCACCACCAGGTCGCCACTCTCTACCTCCAGCACCGGGTTGTAGCTGGCATCGAAGACACCGAAGCGGACAGTGGCGGGAGTGGCGTTCAACTGGTGCGTGGCGGGCATGCGGCTCTCCTGCGTGGGGGGATGCGGCTATCGGGCCTCACTGCCCGCCGGTCAAGACATTGCGGCGAAGCATCGAGCTTCAGCGCGATGGCGGCAGGCTGCGCGAATAGGCGATCAGCTCCGCCATCTCCGCCCCGGTCATCCACGCATCATGGGCAAAGCCCATGGGCGGGCGAAGCCGCATGCCATCGCGCGAGACCCCTTGGGCGATGGCACGGGCGATCTCGGCATCGGACCAGTCGCGCGGCCGCGCGGGCGTGATGTCGGGCGGGGCCACGGGTCCGACGGGGCCATGCATCACCGGCTCGCCCCCCCCTTGCGCGACCAGTCCGAGACGCCCGGCGCGCCCATCGGCGTGTGGCATTCGATGCAATGGCCAAGCGGGGCTGCCCGATAGGCCCCGCAGCGACCGGCGTATCGGCCGGCTCCGGCACCACGCCCCGCGGCGGGCCATGATTTGGCGGCAGCGGGAAGGGCCAGATGGAGGCCGCGACCGCGTTGCGCATCGGCGGCACGGTCCGCAGACAGGTCACCATGGGCTGCGCATCGGCATCCAGGACGCCGCGATACAGGCCGAAGCGCATGGGTGCGCTCTGCACCCGTCCATCGGGGCGGATGCCCTCGCAGATGGCGCGGATGATCTCGGCATCGCTCCAGCGAGCGTTGCGATCGGGCAGCCCTTCGCAGGGTCTCTGCTGGGTTTGGTGTTGGAACTGCGAATCACCAGCTACGGCCCGGGCTGAGCCGCTCCCCACAGGCGGCACGAGGCCAAGCGGGGGTCTGGACGCATCCGCACCGTCGGCGCACACAACCGCCATGGCCATGACCGACATCCTGATCCCCGCCGCCACGCTTGAAGACGTGGTACGCCGTGTGTTTTCCGCAGCCGGCTGCGACGGCCCGGAAGCCCAGCGAATCGCCCATCACCTGCTGGGCGCGAATCTCGCCGGGCATGACAGCCACGGCGTGGTGCGCGTGCCGCGCTACGTCGAATGGCTGCAGGCCGGCTTCGTGCTCAAGGGCCAGTCGGCCAGTATCGTTGCCGATGGCGGCGCCTTCCTGCTGATGGACGGCCATTACGGCTTTGGCCAGGTGGTGGCCGAGCAAGCGGTGCGCACCGCCATTGCGCGCGCGGTGGCCAACGGTTCCTGCATCATGGGGCTGCGCAATGCCGGCCATATCGGCCGCGTCGGCGATTACGCGGAAATGGCCGCGGCCGAGGGGCTGATCTCGATCCATTTCGTCAATGTCGGCGGCTCGGTGCTGGTCGCACCCTTCGGTGGCGTTGAACGCCGCTTCTCCACAGCGCCCTTCAGCGTCGGCGTGCCGTTGCCCGAGGGGCCGGTGATCCTGGATTTCGCGACATCCCTGGTCGCGGAGGGCAAGGTGCTGGTCGCTTCCAATGGCGGCAAGCCGTTGCCCGAAGGCGCGCTGATCGCCCCCGACGGCACGCTCTCGACCGACCCGCACACGCTCTATGGCGACTACGCCCCGGGCGGGCCGCGCAATCCGGCCAATGGGCTGGGTGCGATCCGCGCCTTCGGGGATCACAAGGGCTCCGGCTTGGCCTTCATGTGCGAAATGCTGGCAGGCGCATTGACCGGCGGCGGGACCTCCGGGCCCGTCGAAGGGCGCGGGCGCATCACCAATGGCATGCTGTCCATCTTCCTTTCGCCGGCGCATTTCGGCGACAAGCCGGCCTTCGAAGCCGCCGCGCGCCGCTATATCGACTGGATGCATGAATGCACCCCGGCCGACGCCGCGCAGCCCGTGCTGATCCCCGGTGAGCCGGAAAAGGCCCGCCGCGCGGACCGCTTGGCGAATGGCGTGCCGCTGCCGCCCGAGACCTGGGGCAGCATCCGCGCCACCGCCGTAGCCTTGGGCGTGAATATCCCGGAGGGGCTGTGACTCTCGCCAGCAACCCCCGCTACCAGGCGCTCTCCGCCGCGCGCGAACAGATCATGACGGGTGCTACCAAGCGCGTCCCGGAAGCGGCCATGGCCAGCCAAGCCCGCGCGCTGCGGCTGTGGAACGGCAAGACGCTGTTCGTGCGCAATGACCCGCAGTTGAACCTGTTATTCGACCTCGCGGTCTTCGACCCGGTGGGCGGGCATAGCCGCGCGCTGGACCGCGAATTGCGCGCCCGTCAGGACCCACCAGGAAGCGAAGCTGCGCAGATCGCCGCCGCCGCGCCCGAGGCCGCCTTCACCCTGTTCGTGGTGGAGGAGGAAAACCCGCAGGGCGGCGTCATGGCCCGCGACCTGCTGCGCGAGAACCGGTTCACCCTTTGGGATGGTTTCCTCTCGCGCCCCGAGTTGCGTGGCTGCGCCTTCGCAGGGCGCCTAATGCAACTGCCCGAAGCCGCGATGACCTGCATTGCCACCTGCCCGATCACCGATGAGATCATGCAAGTTCTGCAAGGCTTTCCGCCGCCCCAGGCGCCGCCGCCGAAATTCCTGCCGCCGCTGACGCCGCTGGAACCGGCCGAACTGGCCGTGCTGCGTGAGGCAGCGACCGCACCTGGCTTCGCGCCGAAACTGTTCAACGCCGCCCTCGACCTCGGGCTGTTCGGCGAAAGGCCCGACCGATGATCGCGGTGGTGATGGGCAGCAAGTCGGACTGGCCCACACTGTCCAAGGGTGTGGAATGGCTTGAGGCGATGGGGATCGCGCCACTGGTCCGCGTGGTCTCGGCGCATCGCACACCGGCGCGGCTGGTGGAATTCGCGCGTGGCGCGGAGGATGCAGGCATCAAGGTCATCATCGCCGGCGCCGGGGGTGCCGCGCATCTGCCAGGGATGGTCGCCTCGATGACACATCTGCCGGTGCTGGGCGTACCGATGAATGTGAACTCGCTGAACGGGATGGATGCGCTGCTCTCCATCGTGCAGATGCCCAAAGGCGTGCCGGTGGGGACGCTGGCGATCGGCGAGGCAGGGGCGGTGAATGCCGCGATCCTGGCGGCGCAGATTGTCGCGCTGTCGGATGCGGCGCTGGCCGCGCGCATCAAGGCCTGGCGCCAGGCGCAGACCGACGGCGTGCCTGATGACCCTCGCTGACCCGCTGCCGCGCGGCGCCACCATCGGCCCCCAGGCGCTGCAACGCGGCGCCGTGATCGGAATCGTCGGCGGCGGGCAATTGGGGCGCATGACCAGCATCGCCGCCGCCCGCCTTGGCTACCGCCTGCATGTGCTCTCCGCCGATCCGGATGACCCGGCGATGGATGTGGCTTGGCGCCACACGCGGCTGGCGGCGCCAGATGACATGGCGGCGGTTGATGCCTTCGCGGCCGCAGTGGATGTGATCACCTTCGAGACTGAGAATCTGGATGAGCGCCTGCTGGCGTTGCTGGAACGGCATGCGCATGCGCGGCCCTCGGTGGCTGCGGTACGGCTGGCGGGTGATCGCCGCCTGGAAAAGGCCTTTTTGAACCGAATCGGCGTGCCGACCGCCCCCTGGGCCGAGGTCCGGACGGCCGAGGATATCGCGGCCTTCATCCACGCCCAGGGCGCAGCCATCGTGAAGACCGCGCGCGCGGGCTATGATGGCAAGGGACAGATGCGTCTGCGCAATGCTGCGGATTCGCCGCGCGTCTTCGACGCCCTGGGCGGCGTGCCGATCATCATCGAGGCGATGCTGCCATTTCTGAGCGAAGTCTCGGTGGTGCTGGCGCGCGGCGCGGATGGGGCGATCGCCGCCTTCGACGTGACCGAGAATGTGCATCGCGGCGGCATCCTGGACACATCGACGGTGCCGGCCGCGATCGACGCCGCGACCGCCTCCCGCGCGTTGGATGCCGCGACCCGCGTGGCCCATGGCCTGGATTATGTAGGGCTGATGGCGCTCGAGATGTTCGTGATGGAAGGTGGCGCGGTGCTGGCCAATGAGATCGCGCCACGGCCGCATAATTCTGGTCATTGGACCATGGATGCCTGCCTGGCCAGCCAGTTCGAGCAGCATGTGCGCGCCATTTGCGGCCTGCCCTTGGCCAGCCCAGCACGGCACGCCGATGCGGTGATGACCAACCTGATCGGGCCGCAAGGTGCCGCCGCCTGGGAAGGCTTGCTGGCCGTGCCTGACACTGTCTCCCATTGGTATGGCAAGACCGAAGCACGGGCGGGCCGCAAGCTTGGCCACGCCACGAGGCTTGCGCCGCTGAAGGGGTAATCAGGCAGCCCGCCCGGATAGGGCGGGATGGCGCCGCAGCTTAACGCTGCAGCGCCTGCACGATTTCCTGCGTGACCTTCTTCGCATCGCCGAACAGCATCATCGTGTTCGGGCGGAAGAAGAGTTCATTGTCCACGCCGGCATAGCCCGAGGCCATGCCGCGCTTGATGAAGAACACGCTCTTCGCGCGCTCCACATCCAGGATCGGCATGCCGTAGATCGCGCTCGACTTGTCGGTCTTGGCGGCCGGGTTGGTCACGTCATTGGCGCCGATCACGAAGGCCACGTCCGCATCCGCGAATTCGGGGTTGATTTCCTCGAGCTCGAAGACCTCGTCATAGGGCACGTTCGCCTCGGCCAGCAGCACGTTCATGTGGCCAGGCATGCGGCCGGCGACGGGGTGGATGGCGTATTTGACCTCCACACCCTCCTTCTTGAGCAGGTCGCCCATTTCGCGCAGCACCTGCTGTGCCTGGGCCACCGCCATGCCATAGCCCGGCACCACGATGATCTTCGACGCGTTCTTCATCATGAAGGCCGCATCTTCGGGGCTGCCGGCCTTGACCGGAGGGCGGTCACCACCGCCAGCGCCAGCCGCCATCGTGCCGGATTCGCTGCCGAAACCGCCCAGCAACACATTGATGATGGAGCGGTTCATCCCCTTGCACATGATGTAGGAGAGGATGGCGCCCGAGGCACCGACCAGCGCGCCGGTCACGATCAGCAGCAGGTTGCCGATGGTGAAGCCGATGCCCGCCGCCGCCCAGCCGGAATAGCTGTTCAGCATGGACACCACGACCGGCATGTCGGCGCCGCCAATGGGGATGATGAGGAGGTAGCCCAGCACGAAGGACAGGATCGCGATCAGCCAGAAGAAGAACCAGCTGCCGGTGGCCACGAACAGGATCAGGAACAGCGCCAGCAATGCGCCGAGTGCGGCATTGATCTTGTGCTGGTTCTCGAAGGTGATCGGCGCGCCGGACATGCGGCCATCCAGCTTCAGGAAGGCGATGACCGAGCCCGAGAAGGTGATGGCACCAATCGCCATGCCGAGCGCCATTTCAATCAGCGAGGCGGTCTTGATGCCACCGCCGGGCTTGGCGATGCCGAAGCTCTCCGGCGCGTAGAAGGCCGCGGCCGCGACGGCCACGGCGGCCATGCCGACCAGCGAATGAAAGGCCGCGACCAGCTGCGGCAACGAGGTCATCTGGATGCGGCTGGCGATCACCGCGCCGAACGACCCGCCCAGGGCGAGCGCAATGATGATCCAGACAATGCCGCCAAAGGTCATTCCCGGCGTGAACAGCGTGGCGATAATGGCCACGCCCATGCCGATCATGCCGAACTGGTTGCCTCGCTGGCTGGTCTGCGGGTGCGAGAGCCCGCGCAGCGCCAGGATGAACAGGACGGCCGCGGCCAGGTAGACGAGGGTGGTGATGGTGGCCATCGTCTCAGCCCTTCTTCTTGAACATGGCGAGCATGCGGCGCGTCACGAGGAAGCCGCCGAAGATGTTCACCGCAGCCAGTGTCACGCCGATGAAGCCGAAGACTTGGGCTGCGGTGCTTTCACCGAGGCCGAGTGCCAGCATCGCGCCCACCACGATCACGGATGAGATGGCGTTGGTGACGCCCATCAGCGGCGAATGCAGCGCGGGAGTGACGTTCCACACCACGTAGTAGCCGACGAAACAGGCCATCAAGAAGATGGTCAACATCAGCAGGAAGGGTTCCACCGCGTGCGCCACGGGGCCGCTTGCGGCGGCCAGCGCGCGCGCCTGTTCGGCGAGTGCTGCGGCCTGGTTCGCCAGGCTGGTGAGGTCGGATTGGCTCATGACGTGCTCCTCACTTCGCGGCCAGTTGCGGGTGGACCACGGCGCCACCGCGGGTCAGCGTGACGCCCTGGACGATGTCATCCTCGGGCGGCAGCTTGGGCGCGGTGGTCTCCTTGTCCCAGAAGGTGGTCAGGAAGGTCAGCAGATTGCGCGCATAGAGCGCGGAGGCGGCATTGGCGATGCGGCCGGGCCAGTTGGTGTAGCCCAGGATCTTCACGCCGTTTTCGGTGACGTACATCTCACCCGGGCGTGTGGCGGCGCAGTTGCCGCCCGAATCAGCCGCGATGTCCACGATGACGCTGCCAGGCTTCATGGAAGCGACCATGGCTTCGGTGACCAGCGTCGGCGCGCGGCGGCCCTGCACCAGCGCCGTGCAGACCACGATGTCCTGCTTGGCGATATGGGCTGCCACCACTTCCGCCTGCTTGGCGTAGAATTCGGCCGAAAGCTGCTTGGCGTAGCCGCCGGCGGTCTGCGCCTGCTTGCTTTCCTCGTCCTCGTAGCCGACGAAGGCCGCACCCAGCGACTTGATTTCTTCCTTCGCTGCGGGACGCACGTCGGTGGCCGAGACGCGCGCGCCCAGGCGCCGCGCGGTCGCGATAGCCTGCAGGCCAGCCACGCCCGCGCCCATGATGAAGGCGTTGGCAGCCGGGATGGTGCCCGCCGCCGTCATCAGCATCGGGAAGGCCTTGTCGAAGGCGCCCGCGCCCTCGATCACCGCGCGATAGCCGGCGAGGTTCGCCTGGCTCGACAGGATATCCATGCTCTGCGCGCGCGTGGTGCGCGGGGCGAGTTCCATGGAGCAGGCATCGATGCCAGCCGCGGCCAGGGCGGCGGCGCGGTCCGGATTTGCGACGGCCTCCAGCGTGCCGACCAGCAGGGCGCCGCGATGCATCAGCGCCAATTCGTCGATCTCGCCTTCACCGGCGACGAGCGGCGCGCGCACCTTCAGCACGATGCCCGCGCCAAACAGCGCGGCTGCGGCGTCCGGCGCGATTTCCGCGCCGGCATCGGCGTAGAGCGCGTCCGGATAGCCCGAGGCCATGCCCGCGCCCATCTCGATCGCCACCTTGCAGCCGAGTGCGGCCAGTTTCTTCGCCGTCTCCGGCGTCGCGGCCACGCGGGTTTCCCCCCCGCGGCGTTCCTTCAAGACAGCAAGGCGCATGCAACCCTCCGCGCAAACGGGTGCGCTGGCGGAACGGCCGGCACCCGAGGACGGGCGGCACATGCCCCGGATAATGGGCTGGCGCAAGCCACCTTTCGCGGCCGCAATTTTTTTCGCGGCCAGTTTACTGCCTGTTCAGAAGGCAATGCGATCTTCCGTTCGTGGCCGCTGATGGCCCGCGACTGGAACCCGAGGAAAAGCCTCACCCCACGACCCATTGGCGAGGAAAAGCTTCGATGCCCATGAATAGCATCAACACCAATATCGGCGCCCAGGTGGCGTTGCAGTCCCTCAACCGCACCACCGAAGATCTCGCGGTCGTGCAGAAGCGGGTTTCCACGGGCCTTCGCGTGGCCGACAGCCGCGACGACGGCGCCGCCTTCGCGGTGGCCGAGCGTGTGCGCGGCGAAATTGCCGGCACCACTTCGGCTAACGAACAGATGGGCGGCGCCAAGGGCCTGCTGGATGTGACGCGCGCGAGCCTGGAGAATGTCTCCACCTCGCTCGTCAAGATGAAGGAACTGACCGTGAAGCTAGCCGACGGCGCGATCACCGCCGAGCAGCGCACGCAGTATCAGACGCAGGTGAAGGAACTGACCAACAACGTCAAGTCCTTCATCGAAGGCGCCGACTATAACGGCAAGAACATGATCGACACCGGTGGCGCGGCGGCGAAGATCGTGACCAACTCGTCGGGCGAGGTCTACGAGGTTGCTGCCTATGACGCGGTGGCCGGCGTTTTCAACGAGGTTTCGGCGGCCAATACCTGGACCGCCGGCGATGCGGCGAACGCCCTGACCACCACCGGCAAGTTGAACACTGCCATCACCAACACGCTGACGCAGCTGAACAATTTCGGCAGCTCGTCCCGCTATGTCGATACGCAGATCGGCTTCAACAAGAAGAAGATTGACGCGCTCGAAGGCGGCATGGGCGCGCTGGTGGATGCGGATCTGGCGAAGGAATCGGCGAAGCTGCAGTCCCTGCAGATCCGCCAGCAGCTGGGCAGCCAGGCGCTCGGCATTTCCAACCAGGCACCGCAGGTGCTGCTCAGCCTGTTCCGTTGATTCAATGCGGGGGCCTGGCAGGACGCCAGGCCCCTTCCCTTTTTCTCCATAAGGACCCGCACCCCGCATGTCCCAAGCGCTCACCGCCGCCAGCATGGCGGCACCCGCCCCAAATGGCGCGGCCGCCTATCGCCAGCGCCGCACGGCCAAGCAGATGGAGGCCGAGGTCTTCGCTCGCGCGACCCGCTCCATCAAGGAGGCGATCGTCGAGCCTTCGCCGATCGCCCATGCCCGCGCCGTGGCCGATAATCGCCGCCTGTGGGACGCGGTGCTGATGGCCGTGCTCGACCCATCCAACCAATTGCCGCAGGGGCTGCGCGCGCAGCTCGCGGGCCTGTCGCGCGCCGTGGTGCGCGAATGCGAATCCGACAACCCCGATCTCGCCTTCATCGCCGAGATGAACGAACAGGTCGCTGGCGGCCTCTGGAGCTGAACATGTTGCACATCGCGGCCCGGCAAAATGCCGGCCATGGCGTCATCGCCGACCGCATGCTCGCCGAAGGCCAGCGCCTAATGGAAGCGGGCCATCCGATCGAGGCGCTGCGCCTGCTCGAAGCGGGCAACCAGGCCGCGCCCAGCGCGTCCGGCTGGCGCGCATTGGCAGAGGTGCGGCTTGACCTGCGCCACCACGCCGATGCCAGGCTGGCTGCCGAAGCGGCGCTGGAACTCGAGCCGGGCTGCCATGTTGCGCTGACCTTGCGCGCCCGCGCCCATGGCATGGCGGGCGACACCCGCGCAGCCCTCTCCGACGCAGCCGATGCGGTGCATGCCGCACCGCGCGATGGTGCGGCGCGCACAGCCCTGGCCCAGGCCCTGCTGGCTGGCGGCCACCATGATGAGGCCATCGCGATCCTCGGCGAAGTCTGGTCCGACGCACCGCATGAACCCGCGCCCGCCCTGCGCCTGGCCGACGCCTTCCTGCGCGCCGGGCACACCGCGCCGGCTGAGGAGTTGATCACTTTCCTGCTTGCGCAGCCCGAACTGCCAGCCGCCGCACGGCGCCAGGCCATCGGCATGCGCGCCCAGGCCGCCATGGCCCGCGGCGCGGCCGATGAAGCCCTGGCCGCCGCCCGCAGCGGCCTTGACCTGTTCGGCGCCGATGTCGGCCTGCACAGCATGGCCGCCCACGCGCTGATGCGGCTGAACGACATGGAGAATGCGCGGCCACATTTGCTGGCAGCCCATCGCCTGGCCCCGCAGGATGGCTATATCGCGCACCTTGCCGCGACCTTCGGCGCAGCCCAGCCCGAGCGCGCCGCGGACGCCTATGTGGCGCATCTCTTCAACGGCTATGCCTCAGGCTTCGAGGCTTCGCTGCTGGGCTTGGGCTATCGCGCTCCAGGCCTGATGCTGCGGGCCTTGGAAGAACTCCGCCCCGGCCTCTCGGCCACGCAGCCGATCGGCGATGTGCTGGATTTGGGCTGCGGCACCGGCCTGGTCGGCGTCGTGCTGCATGATGTCCAGCGCGGCCGGATGGTCGGTGTGGATCTCTCCGCCGGCATGCTGCGCGCCGCCGCACAAAAAGGAATCTACAGCGAATTGCGCGAGGCCGGGCTCGATGCCGCCCTGGCGGAGGATCGCAGCCTGTATGACGCCGTGATCGCCGCGGATGTCTTCTGCTATTTTGGCGAAATCGCGCCCAGCCTGGCCATGATTGCCCCGCGCCTCGCGCCTGGCGGCATCTGCCTGTTCACGCTGGAGGAACATGCCGGCCCTGAAGCCTGGCTGCTCGCCGGCTCCGGCCGCTATCGCCACAGCGAAGCGGCGCTGCGCGCAGCGCTCACCGCAGCCGGGCTGGATGCCGTGATCCTGCGCCGTGAAGCTTTGCGCTTGGAAAAGGACGCGCCGGTGCAGGGCTTTCTGGTCGCCGCCCGTCGCGCCGGCGGCCGGGCGTGAACCATATCGCTCCCTTCCGCCAGGCCATTGCGGCTCTGGCCGAAGGCCGCGCAGCGGCGGCCCTGCCGCTGCTCACGCACTGCATCGAGACGGGGGAGGAGGCGGAACTCGCGCGCCTGAACCTCGGCATGGCGCTGCTCGATCTCGGCAAGCAGACGGAGGCACAAGCGCATCTGGCCGCCGCCGCCGCCGCCCTGCCGGAACTGGCGGAGCCGCGCTTTCGCCTGGGGCAGATCGCCGCCCAGCGCGGCGACCACGCCGGCGCCCGCGCGGAATTCAACGCGGCCCTGGCGCGCGACCCCACCCACACCATGAGCCTGATCGGCCTTGCCGCGCTGGAAGAACAGGCTGGCCGCCCCGATCTGGCGCTAAACCTGATCGACACCGCGCTGCTGCTGGCACCCGATGATCGCGCAATCCGCACCTTGCGCATAGGTATCGCTGGTCAGGATGCGCTGGCCGCGCTCGACGGCGGCGGCGTGCAGGCCGCGCGCCTGGCCGCCGAACGTGTGCCGCTGGAGCGGCTGCGCGCGGGTCTCACCAACGCCAACAACCCCTGGTCCTGGCACGCCGCCATCGGCCTTGCGTTGCTCGCCGACGGCGATGAACCCGAGGGCCTCGCGGAACTGCGCATCGCCGCCCTGCTGAGCGCCGATGACCCGGAAATGCTCGGCGAACTCGCCCTGCGCCTGGCCGATGCCCGTCGCCACGCCGAGGCCCTTCCCCTGCTCGAGCAGGCGCTCGAAGCCCGCCGCTGGGACATCGCCTTGCGCACCCAGCACGGCGCCAGCCTGTTCAAGCTGCATCGGCTGGCCGAAGCCCGCACAGCCCTGGAATCCGCCATTCGCGACCTGGGCGCCAATATCGCGCTGACCGGCAATCTCGCGCTCGTGCTGAACGGCCAGGGCCTGCAACAGGAAGCGCTGGAATGCTGGCGCGATGCCGGTGATGGCCAGGCCGCCTGCTATGGCCGCCTGGGCGTGCAGCCCTATCACCCCCTGCATGGCAGCGGCACGGCGCTGCACAAGACCGCCATGGCGCTGGGCCGACATCTTCCCGCGCCCACGCCGCTGCACCACGCGCCGGGCTTCGATCCCGCGCGCCGCCTGCGCGTGGGGTTTCTCTCCTCTGCCTTCGGCCGCCACCCGGTCGGATGGCTGACATTGGCCGGCATCGAAGCCCTGCCGCGCGACCAGTTGGAAGTCGCCTGCTTCTCGCTGCGCCGCATGGACGACCCGCTGGCCCGCCGCTTCCGCGCCACCGCCGAGCACTGGCACGAACTGCCGCGCCTCGACGACGCAGCCCTGGTCGCCGCCATCCGCGCCGAACAGCCCGACATCCTGATCGACCTGGGCGGCCATGGCGAAGGCGGCCGCGCCGCCGCCCTGTCCCGCCGCGCCGCACCGGTGCAAATCAAGTGGGTCGGCGCCCAATCCAGCACCACCGGCATCCCCGCCATGGACTGGATGCTGACCGACCGCTTCGAAACCCCTGAAGGCAGCGAAGCCCTCTACAGCGAAGCCCTGCTGCGCCTGCCCGATGGCTATGTCTGCTACACCCCGCCGCCCTGGGCGCCCGCCATCGGCCCGCTGCCCGCGCTGGCCAATGGCCACATCACCTTCGGCTGCTTCAACAACCTGGCCAAGGTCACGCCCGAGGTCCTGGCCACCTGGTCCGCCATCCTCGCCGCCATCCCCGCCAGCCGCCTGGTCCTGCGCACCCATGCCCTGGCCGATGTCGCCACGCGCGACGCCATCGCCGCCCGCGCCGCCACGCACGGCATCGACCCCGCGCGCCTTTCGCTGCTCGGCCCCGCGCCGCATGCCGAATTGCTCGACGGCTACAACGCCATCGACATCGCGCTCGACCCCTTTCCCTATGCCGGTGGCCTCACCGCGATCGAAGCGCTGTTCATGGGCGCGCCCCTGGTCGCCATGGCGGGAAGTTCCTTTGCAGCCCGCCACGCGGTCTCGCATCTGAACAATGTCGGCCTCGCCGACTGGGTCGCACAGGACAGCGCCGGCTACATCGCCCGCGCCATCGCCGCCGCACAGGATATTCCGGCCCTGGCCGGCCTGCGCGCCAGCCTGCGCCCGCGCATCACCGCCTCTCCACTGATGGACGCGCCCCGGTTCGGCAGCGCCCTGGCCGATGCGCTGCGTCACGCCTGGATCAAGCGTTGCGAGACCGAGACTGGCCTCCAGGGCGCCGCTCAGCGCCCCTCATCGATGTAAAGCCGCTGGATTTCCGCGCCCAGCCGGGCCGTGCGCTCGATCACCCGGGTCAGGAAATCATGCAGCCCGAGTTCCAGAATGTCATCGAGCTTCGCATAGGCCAGCCGCCCATGCACCGCGCCCGCCATGCGGTGGCACTCGCCGCGCCGCCCGCCCTGGATCGCCGCGATCGCATCCAGCAATTCCTTCACCCGCCCGAAGCACGCCACCAAGCTGCGCGGCAGTTCGGGCCGCAGGATCACAAGCTCCGCGATCCGCCGCGGGTCCAGCCGGTCGCGGAACACCCACTGGTAGGACCGCGTGGCCGAGAGCGAGGCCAGCACCGCCTGCCATTGCGCATATTCCACCGTGCCATCGCCCGACAGCCAGCCCTGCCGCACATCCAGCAACCGCGCGGTGTTGTCCGCCCGCTCCAGCGCCGTGCCGAGCTGGATGAACAGCCAGCTCTCGCTGCGCAGCATGGTGTCCTGGGCCGCACCGTTGAACAGCAGCACCCGCTCGCGCACCCATTCCAGGAATTGCGGCAGCGCCTCGCCCTCGGTCTCGGCCATGTCCAGCTTGCGCAGGCGGTTCCAGCTGTCGTTCAGCGCGCCCCACATGTCCACGGTCAGTGCGGTGCGGACAGCGCGGCCATTCTGACGCGCCGCCTCGAAGCAGGAGACGATCGAGGAAGGGTTTTCCGGGTCACGCAGCAGCCAGTCGATCACCGCATCCTGGGTGATGGCGCGGTCGCGATCGATGAAGGCCTGCTCGCCGCCGCTGGCGACCAGGAGGTTGCGCCACTCCGTCGCCTCATCACCGACCGACAGCGAGGCCATGCGCCGCGTCACAGCAAGCCCGCGCGCCAGATTGGCCGCGCGTTCGGTGTAGCGGCCGATCCAGAACAGGCTGTCTGCGGTGCGGCTGAGCATCAGGCCTGCTCCTGCTTCTGGGCAGGTGCGTCTTCCGCCGGCCCGTCTTCCAGCGCCCCAAGGTCCGGCTTGTCCGGACCGTCTTCAAGAACCCAGGTATCCTTGGTTCCGCCGCCCTGAGACGAATTCACCACCAGCGAGCCCGACCGCAACGCCACCCGCGTCAGCCCGCCTGGCACCATCGTCACCCCCTCGCGCCCAAACAGCACGAAGGGCCGCAGATCCACATGCCGCGGACCGATGCCATCGGCCGCGACGCAGGGCACGGTGGACAGCGCCAATGTCGGCTGCGCGATGTAATCGGCCGGCTTCTCACGGATACGCCGTGCGAATTCCGCGCGCATCGCCTCATCCGCATGCGGCCCGATCATCATGCCATAGCCGCCAGAACCCTTGGCCAGCTTCACCACCAGCTTGTCCAGATTGGCCAGCACCTCCGCACGATCCGCATCGCGCTCGCACAGCAAGGTCGGCACATTGGCGAGCTTCGCCTCCTCGCCGAGGTAGAATTTCACCATCGCCGGCACAAAGGGGTAGATCGCCTTGTCATCCGCGATGCCCGCCCCTGGCGCATTGGCCAGCGTGACATTCCCCGCGCGATAGGCGCGCATGATGCCCGGCACGCCCACCAGGCTGTCCTTGCGGAACACCTCGGGGTCCAGGAAGTCGTCATCGATGCGGCGATACACCACATCCACGCGCTTGGGCCCGGCGGTGGTGCGCATGAAGACCAGGTCCTGCTCATCGACGAACAGGTCAGCCCCCTCCACCACCTCGATGCCCATCTCATCGGCCAGGAAGCAGTGCTCGTAATAGGCGCTGTTGTAGGAGCCGGGCGTCAGCAGCACCACATTCGGATCAGGCCCCGCGCGTTCGGGTGCCACCGACTTCAAGGTCGCCAGCAGGTGTTCAGGGTAGCGGTCGATCCGCGCCAGCCGGTGCCGGGTGCAGAGCCGCGGGAACAGCCGCAGCATCGCCTCGCGATTCTCCAGCATGTAGGAGACACCCGACGGCGTGCGGCAATTATCCTCCAGTACGAAGAAGGCATCCGGCCCGGTGCGCACCATGTCGATGCCCGAGATATGCGTGTAGATCCCACCCGGCGGCGCGAAGCCCACCATGTGCGGCTGATAGGCCTCGTTCTCCAGCACCAGCGCGCTCGGGATGATGCCGGCCTTCAGGATCTTCTGCTCGCCATAGACATCCAGCAGGAAGGCGTTCAGCGCACGCACCCGCTGTTCCAGCCCGGCCGACAGCGCCTGCCATTCACTGGCCGCGATCAGGCGGGGAATGATGTCGAAGGGGATCAGCCTCTCCGGGTCGCCGCCTTCGCCATACACCGCGAAGGTGATCCCTAAACGGCGGAACAGCAATTCCGCCTCCGCGCTCTTGTCCAGGAGGCGCGACAGCGGCGTTTCGGCCAGCCAGGCGTCGAT
Source organism: Alphaproteobacteria bacterium (assembly GCA_026400775.1). GTDB lineage: Bacteria > Pseudomonadota > Alphaproteobacteria > Acetobacterales > Acetobacteraceae > Rhodovarius. Next base: position 19,027 of record JAPLOK010000210.1, read on the forward strand.
CTCGGCATAGGTCTTTTGCGCGAGCGGGCCGTCGCGCATCTCGTCAAAGGCGGTCGTCACCGCTGATACTCCCGAACTTCCCTATGCGGCCTATAGGGCATAGCCGGGCATGGCCTGTCCAGCGGCGGCGCCCAAGGCTATTCACGACCACAACACCAGGAGGAATGCATGAACGGCGCGGAAGTGATCATGGCGGCACTGAAGCAGGTTGGCGCGCGGTGCATGTTCGGCGTGCCTGGCGGCGGCTCCAGCCTGGACCTGATGGCCGCCGCCAAGGCGGAGGGCATCGCCTTCCACCTGGCCCGCACCGAAACAGGTGCGGCCATCATGGCCAGCGCCATGGCCGAATTGACCCGCGCGCCCTGCCCCGTGCTCACCACGCGCGGCCCGGGCGTCTCCAGCGCCGCCAATGGCATGGCCAATGCAAGCCTGGAACGCGCGCCCGTCATCCACCTGGCCGATGGCTTCACGGCCAAGGAACGCAGCTTCGCGACCCACCAGGTCTTTGACCATGCGGCCATGTTGCGCCCGGTCACGCGCGCGCAATTGCGCGCCGATGCGCTGCCGGGCGCGGCCATCCACGCGGCGCTGCACGCCGCACTCACCCCGCCCTACGGCCCGGCCCTATTGGAAGTGACGGGCGAGGCCAGCCGCGCCGAAGCCAGCGCCGCCGCCGCCTTCACCCGCGCCCCGCCCGCCGCCGCCGACGCGCAGGCAATCACCTCGGCGCAGGAAATTCTCGCCGCAGCCAGCCGCCCGGTCATCATCGCCGGCCTCGAAGCGGTGGACGCCGCGCCGCAACTGCGCGCGCTGGCCCAGGCGCTGCACTGCCCTGTCCTGGTCACCTACAAGGGCAAGGGCGTGCTGCCCGATCTGCACCCGCTCTTCGCCGGCGTCTTCACCGGTGGTGCGGCAGAAGTGCCGGTCATCGCTCAGGCGGACTGCATCATCCTCGCCGGTGCCGACCCGGTCGAATGGATCGCGCGCCCGTGGAAGTTCACAGCCCCCGTGATCGACGTCGCGCTGGTGCCGCGCCAGCCCCACTACATGGTCCCGGCCGTCACGGTGACTGGCGATATCGCCCTGTCACTGGCGCAGCTTTCGGGCATGCCGGGCGGGTGGGACCCGCGCGAAATCATTCGCCTGCGCGCGCAATGGCTGGCCGCCTTGGCCAACGGCCCCGGCGGCAATCGCGGCATCTCGCCGCAGGCGGTGGTGGAACTGGCCCAGGCCGCCTGCCGCGCCATCGCGCGCCATCCGCGCATCAGCGTGGATGCCGGCGCGCATATGTTCCCCGCCACCAGCTTCTGGCAGGCCGAACATCCGGGCGACCTGCTGATCTCCAACGGCCTGGCCAGCATGGGCTACGCGCTGCCCGCGGGCATCGCGGCCGCCCTGTACGACCCCGCGCGCGGCGCGATCGCCTTCACCGGTGATGGTGGGCTGTTGATGTGCCTGGGCGAACTGGCCGCCGCCGCAAGCCTTGGCGTGAAGCTGACGGTGGTGGTGTTCAATGACAGCACCCTCTCGCTGATCGACATCAAGAAGGGCGAACGGAACCTGCCCGAGGGCGGGCTTGATTGGCCGATGGCCGATTTCGCAACCGTGGCACTCGGCCTGGGCGCGGCCGCCTGGCGCGCGGATGACGAGGCGGGCTTCGCCAGCGCCATGGCAGCGGCGCTGGCCACCGATGGCTTGTCGCTGGTCGATGCGCGTGTCGATCCGTCGAGCTACCCGAAGCAGATCACGGCGTTGCGCGGATAGAGAACGGAGCGAATTCCTCAGCAGGTTCCGATCGAGTTGAACCGCATGGCGGTTCAACTCGATCAGCCGCTGCTTGAGCCCGCCGCGCGGCGCTGGAACACGCGCGCGAGGCCGGCCCGCACCGCCGCATTCACAGGCGGAATGCTCATCGCCAGCGTGACGAACACCAGCACCGCCAGCACCGCCGAAACCGGCCGCGTGAAGAACGGCGTCAGGTCGCCATCCGAAATCACCAAGCCACGGCGCAGCGATTTGTCCAGCAGGTCACCCAGCACCAGGCCGAGCACGAAGGGTGCCGCGTGATAGCCGTATCGGCGCAGGAAGAAGATGCACAGGCCCACGCCGAGCATGGTCCAGACATCGAACAAGCGCTGCGCGATCGAGAACGAACCGACGACGCAGAGCACGAAGATGATCGGCATGATCACACTGCGCGGGATGGTCAGCACCAGCAGCAAGGGCCGCACCAGGAACAGCCCGAAGAACAGGATGCCGATGGTGGCGAAGAGGTTCATCGTCACCACATCGTAGATGAATTGCGGGTTCTCGATCATCAGCATCGGCCCCGGCTTCACGCCATGGATGATCATCGCCGCCAGCAGCACCGCGGCCGGCGCGCTGCCCGGGATCGCCAGCGCCAAAGCGGGAATGATGCCGCCTGGGATGGAGGCGTTGTCGCCGGTCTCGGCCGCGATCAGCCCTTCCACGCTGCCCTTGCCGAATTCCTCCGGGTGCTTGGAGGCGCGCTTGGCGGCGGCGTAGCTGGACCAGGCGGCCATGTCCTCGCCCACGCCGGGCAGGATGCCGATATAGACGCCGATCACCCCGCTGCGCAGGATGGTGCGCCAGTGCTGCAGCACGTCACGGATGCGCGGGATCACGCTGTCCACCGTGTGCACCTTGGGCCGCGAGGCGCGTTCGCTCATCACCGTCAGCACCTCGGCGAAGCCGAAGGCGCCGACCAGCGTGGGGATCAGCGACAGCCCACCGGCCAGGTCCGTGCTGCCATAGGCGAAGCGCTCATGCGCATGGATGCCGTCCTGGCCGATCTGCGCGACGAACAGGCCGAGGATACCCATGATCCAGCCCTTCAGCGGATCGGACCCGGTGATGGAGCCGGACATCATCACGCCGAACAGCGCCAGCCAGAAGAATTCGTAGCTCTGAAATGTCAGTGCGACTTCGCCGAGCGCTGGCGTCAGGATCGCGAGGCAGATGATGCCGAAGATGCTACCCGCCACACTGCCGGTGGTGGCGATTCCCATGGCACGCCCGGCCTGGCCCTGCCGCGCCAGCTGATAGCCATCCAGGCACGCCGCCGCATTGGCTGCGGTGCCCGGAATGTTCAGCAGGATCGCGCTGCGCGAACCGCCATAGATCGCGCCGACATAGGCGCAGATCAGGATCAGGATCGCGTCATTGGGCGGCAGCTTGATGGTCAGCGTCGTCAGCAACGAGATGGCCAGTGTCGCCGACAGCCCAGGCAGGCAGCCCACCATGATGCCCAGCAGCGTGGCACCGAAGGTATAGACCAGCGCCTTGGGCGTGACGAAGCCCAGGATCGAGACGCCGAGCATTTCCAGGCCCTCGAACATCAGGGCAGTCGCACCAGAAACAGTTCCTGAAATGTCAGCGTGACAGCAGCCGCGGCTCCCGCCGCGATCAGCGCCGCCTGCAACGCCCCGCGTGCCAGCGTGCCGGCCGCGCGGCGCTCGGGGAATTCGAAGAGCATGATGGCGCTGAACACGAAACCCGCCGCCGCCAACCAGAACGGCACGCCCGAACCCACCACGCCTGCGCCGAAGGCCAGCGTGATCGCGATCGCGGCCATAACGCGCCAGGGCTCGGCGGGTGGCGGGGGCTCGGCGGCAACGGGGCGCCGCAGCAGCAGCACCAGGCCAAAAATCACGATGACGACTCCCAGCAGCCCGGGAACCAGCCCCGGCACTGTCCAGGCGTTGATATGCTGCTGTTCCAGCCGATCCATCCGCCAGGATTCAGCGGCGATCGCGCCCCCCAGCAGCACCCAGAAGATGCCAAAGCGGCGATCGCTGCCGGTCACAGTCGCTGGATGCCCACCGTGTCCGGAGAGACGCGCGCGGTGCCCGCATCGAAGTAGAGCCAAGCGGTCTGCCGCACCATCACCCAGGCGGCGTCATGCGCGGCCTGGCCATGCAGCGGGCCGAAGACGGCGGCGCGGTTCTGCGCATATTCCTGCAAGCGCGCACTGTTGCGGATGCGGCTTTCCCAGACCTGCGTCATGGATCCGACGATGTGCTCCGGCACGCCGCGCGGCGCCCAGATGCCGAAATAGTTCAAGGGTGCCGGCATGTTCGGAAGCCAGCGCCGCACCGAGGGAATTTCGCCGAAGCCGGCGAGCGTGATCGGGTTCTCCGCCTGCACCGCAAGCGGGATCAGGCGCCGGCCGCGGATCATCTCCGCCATTTCCACCAGCAATTGCGCGACCACCGGAACCTCGCCCGCAACCGCGGCCAGCACGGCGGGGTTGCCGCCATCATAAGTGGCATGGCGGTAGTTCACGCCGGGGGCTGCCTGGCGGATCGTCTCCATCATGTTGCGCCCGGCGGACGACACGCCGGCGGTGCCGACCGCGATGTCGCGCCGCTGTTGCAGCGCTTGCAGAAGCTGGCCGAAATCACGGTAGCCTGAGGCCGGATTCACGCTGATCGTGTTGACGTTGGCGACCGTGAAGAACAGGTGCCAGTCGCGCAATTCGGTATCGAGCAGCCCCAGCACCTTATAGCAGCCGACATCCACCGCCGCACCGGCCGCCCAGGTCATGCCATCGCGCGCCGCCTGCAACGCATTGCGCGTGCCGATGGAGCCCGAGGCGCCTGGCTGGTTCACCACGACGAAGCGCTGGCCGAAGGCTTCCTCCAGCTCCACCGCGACGACGCGCGCCATCTGATCGGTCGAGCCGCCGGCGGCCCAGGGGACAATCAGGGTGACGGGTCGATCAGGGCGCCAGGTGCTGCCCTGCGCCTGCACCATCGCGGGTGCGGCCAAAGGGGCGAAAACAGTTGCGGCCATCAGGCTGCGGCGGGTGGTGGACATGGTCTTCTCCTTCCTCACTTTGCCCCGATGGTGCGTCCGTGCGGGCCGGCGCGTCAACCAAACTCGGGGCCTGCGAAGGCGAAGTTTTGTCCAGGTTTCGTGGGCGGAAGGGCTCCCAGCACCATGCGGGTGAAAGGCCGCTGCGGCGTGGCGCCATGCGCGCCAAGCCAGGCTGCGACCGGCGTTGCGGCATCGGCCAGATCCAGCACGGCAGGCCGGCCCAACCCGCGCCGCGCGGCGGCAATCAGCGCCATCGCGGTGGGAGCATCCTGCGCGACAACCGGCCCGATCTGCGGCGTGCGCAGCCCATCGCGCGCCAGCACAAAGCCTCCCGGCGCGATGAATGCGCCGGCCGGTGCGCGCGCGGCGAAACCCCGCAGCAACGTGGCGCGGGGTGCGCCGAAGGCGGTGGCATCCAGCGCCAGGATGGCCGGCCAGTCATCGCCCGTGACGGCGCGTGGCGCGATGCTGTCAGGCGCCGGCAGCGCGTCCGGCACGGCCCAGCGTGTGAAGCCCAGCACATCGCGAAAGCCGAGTTGCCGGTAGACCTCGCGCCCGGCCGGCGTGGCATCCAGCGCAATGCCAGCCACGCCCTGAAGCCGTTCGGTGGCCCATCGCATCAGTGTCATCGCAAGCCCCGCCCGCCTGCGATCGGGCCGCACCAGCACCATGGAAATCCAGGCCAGACCGGGCCCGAAGCGCAGCACCGCGGCGGTCGCGGCCAGGCAATGCGGGTCATCATCATCGATGACCTGCACCGCTCCGTCCCGCAGGAAATGCCGCCAATCCGCGGTCACCTGGTTCCAGCCGATCCGCGCGGAGAGCGCGGCGGCACGTGGCAGATCGGCTTCGGTGGCGGGGCGCATCCGCGAAGCCTCCCCGTCCCGCGCGCGGCGTCAAGCATCCGGGCTGGACGTGGCGCGGCGCCAGGCGCAGGAATCGCCCATGGGGGAGAGCGCCTGATGCGGATATCGTTGTGCAACGAGGTGGTGGCCGCCCTGCCCTTTTCGGAGCAGGCCAGGCTTGCGGCCGCACTAGGCTATGACGGCCTGGAAGTGGCACCCTTCACACTGGATGCGGATGCGCCGCATCTGCTGCCTGCCTCACGCGTAGCGGAACTGCGGCGCATCGCCGAAGGTGAGGGCGCACCGATCACCTCGCTGCATTGGCTGCTGGTCGCACCCGCGGGGCTGTCGATCACCGGCGCGGACGCCAGCCTGCGCGCGCGCACGCTGGATGTGATGCAGCGGCTGATCGCGCTGGCCGCCGGCTTGGGCGCCACCTTGCTGGTGCATGGCTCACCGAAGCAGCGGCGTGTCGCGGCCGATGGCGATGCGGCGCGCGCGGAAGACGCGATGGCGCGCGCTGGCGAATGGGCCGCAGCCCACGGACTGACCTATTGCCTGGAGCCGCTCGATGCCAGGCAGACCAATTGGGCGCGCAATGTGGCCGAGGCGATGGAGATCGTGCGGCGCGTGGGCAACCCGGCCCTGCGCACCATGCTGGATGTCAGTGCGGCCGGAAATGGTGAGGTGGAACCCGCGGCGGAATTGCTGCGCCGGCACATCCCTTCCGGGCTGATCGCGCATGTGCATCTGAACGACCGCAACCGCCGCGCGCCGGGCCAGGGCAGCGATCGTTTCGGCCCGGTTTTCGCGGCGCTGCGCGAGACCGCGTATGGGGGCTTCTGCGCCGTCGAACCCTTCGATTACCACCCCGATGGCCCGGCCTCCGCCGCGCGCGCCATCGGCTACCTGCGAGGCATCCTGGACTCATGAGCAACGCGCCGCGCTTCACCCTGGTCGAGACGCAAAGGCTGGAATGGCCTTTCAAATTGCGGCTGCCATTCCGCTTTGGCGTCATCACCGTCACCCATGGCAGGCAGGCGGTGGTGCGCGCGCGCATCAGGCTGGCCGATGGGCGCGAGGGCTGGGGGATGGCAGCCGAAAGCCTGGCGGCGAAGTGGTTCGACAAGAACCCCGCGCTGTCGGATGCGCAGAACGAACAGCAGTTGCGCCGCGCGCTGGAACTGGCCGAAGCCGCGACGCAGGGCGCCGACACCGCCTTCGGCCATTTCGCCAATTCCTATGCGGCGGTGACAGCCGCGGCGGGCGCGGAATCCCTGAACCCGTTGGTCGCGAGCTATGGCCGCGCGCTGCTGGACCGCGCCATGCTGGATGCGGCTTTGAAGCTGCATGGCGTGTCGTTCTGGGATGGCATGCGGGCGAATATCGGCGGCATCGGCGCGCATGATGTGGCGCCGGATCTGGCGGGTTTCGACCTGGCACGCATGCTGGCCGAGGCACAGCCGCTGCGGCGTTTGCACGCGCGGCACACGGTGGGGCTGGTGGACCCGATCACCACTGCGGATCAGGCCGAACGCGTGAATGACGGCCTGCCCGAGACGCTGGAGGAAGTGGCGAACGGCTATCGCCATCGCTACTGGAAGTTGAAGGTCGGCGGCAATGTGGCTGCGGATGTGGAGCGGCTGGCGGCCATCGCTTCCGTGCTGGATCGCATGCATGGCGGCTACCACGCCTCGCTCGATGGCAATGAGCAGTATGAGGATGCGCAAGGCGCGCTGGCGCTGTGGCGCGCGATGGAGGCGGATGCGCGGCTGAAGAAGCTCTGCGCCTCCATCATCTATATCGAACAGCCGGTGAAGCGCGCGCGCGCGCTGGAAACAGGCATGGCCGCACTCGCCGCCGCCCGCCCGGTCATCATCGATGAGAGCGACGGGCCGCTCGATGCCTTCGTCACCGGGCGCAAGCTGGGCTATGCTGGCGTGTCATCCAAGGCGTGCAAGGGCGTGTGGCGCAGCATCATCAACCTGGCGCGCTGCCGCATGTGGAATGCAGAGGAAGGCCGCGAACGCTACTTCATGTCGGCTGAGGATCTGACCACGCTGGCGGGTGTGTGTGTGCAGCAGGATCTCGCGCTGGTGGCGCTGCTCGGCCTGCCGCATGTGGAACGCAACGGGCACCATTTCGTCGATGGTTTTTCGGGGCGCCCGCGCACCGAAGCCGCGCGGTTCCTGGCCGCGCACCCGACGCTCTATGCCGACACCTCGCACGGGCCGAGGCTTGCGATCCGCGAGGGCATGCTGGAACTCGACAGCATCGACGTGCCTGGCCTGGGTGCGACCATCGAACCCGACTTCACCGCGATGGAGGCGATGCCGAAAGCGAACTGGCCATGATCATCACCGACGAAGCCATGCTGGAGGAGGTGATGACGCGCCCCGATCCGGCGCTGATTGCCGACCTCTCGCGCGTGCCGGGCGACATCCTGGTGCTGGGTGCCGCGGGCAAGATGGGGCCGACCTTGTGCCGCATGGCCAAGCGCGCCGATCCCGCGCGGCGGGTGATCGCGGTGGCGCGCTGGTCGGAACCGGAACTCCGCGCGCGGATGGAATCCTGGGGCATCGAATGCCTGACCGCCGACCTGATGGACGACCTCACCGCGCTGCCCGATGCGCCGAATGTGGTGTTCATGGCCGCGCGCAAATTCGGCAGCACCGGCAATGAGGCGCTGACCTGGGCGATGAATGTGCTGCTGCCCGCGCGTGTCGCTGCGCGCTATGCCGCAAGCCGCATCGTGTTCTTCTCCACCGGCAATGTGCTGCCCATGCTGCCCGTCAACGGCCCCGCGCCGGATGAGGATACGCCACCCGCGCCGATCGGCGATTACGCAGCGAGCTGCCTGGGGCGGGAGCGGATGTTCCAGCACGCCGGCGTGCGCGCCTTCGGCATCCGGCTGAACTACGCGATCGACCTGCGATATGGCGTGCTGCATGACGTTGCGACCAAGGTCTGGAATGGCGTGCCGGTGCCGCTCGCCATGGGCCATGCCAACGTGATCTGGCAGGGCGATGCCAATGCCTGGACGCTGCGCGCACTGGCACGCGCGGACACCACCTGCCCCATCCTGAATGTGACCGGGCCTGAGACTGTCTCGATCCGTTGGCTGACGCAGCAATTCGCCCGCCGCATGGGCCGCGACGTCACCTTTGCCGGCGAAGAAGCGCCCAATGCGCTGCTCTCCAATGCAGCGCGTGCCCTCGCCGAATTCGGCTACCCGACGGTGCCACTGGCGCGGATGATCGACTGGGTTTCGGCCTGGGTCGCGCGGGGCGGCCGCGCACTTGGTAAACCCACCAAGTTCGAAGTGCGCGACGGGAGATTCTGATGGGCCTGAAATGGCAGGATTGGCCGGCCGGGCTGCATGCAGGGCTGCACCAGGGCCTCGCGATTCCCGCGCATCCGCTGGCGCTGAACGCGGACCGCAAGCTGGATGCGCGCCGGCAACGCGCGCTGTCGCGCTACTATCTGGCCGCGGGTTCCGGCGGGCTGGCGGTCGGCGTGCACACCACGCAATTCGCGATCCGCGATGTGGGGCTGTACGAGCCGGTGCTGCGCATTGCAGCGCAGGTTGCCGAAGGCACGGCTGCCCTGCTGGTCGCGGGTGTCATCGGCCGCACCGAACAGGCGGTGCGCGAGGCGCGGATCGCGCGCGGGCTTGGCTATCACTGCGTGCTGCTCTCGCTCGCCGCCTGGAAAGGCGCGTCGGAGGATGAGATCATCGCGCATTGCCGCGTGGTCGCAGCGGAAATGCCGGTGTTCGGCTTCTACCTGCAACCGGCGGTCGGCGGCGTGCCGCTCTCGGCCGCCTTTTGGCGGCGCTTCTGCGCGATCGAGAATGTGGTCGCGGTGAAGATCGCGCCGTTCAATCGCTATGCCACGCTGGATGTGGTGCGCGGCGCGATGGAGGCGGGCGGGCGCGTGGCGCTGTACACCGGCAACGACGACCATATCGTGGGTGACCTGCTGACGCCCTTCGCGCTGGGCGGAGGCGCGCCGATGCGCATCGTGGGCGGGCTGCTTGGCCATTGGGCGGTCTGGACGCAGGCGGCGGTGCGCGTGCTGCACGAGGCGACACGGCCTGACCAGCCCGCTTCCATCATGGCGATGGACGCGCAGGTGACGGAGATGAATGCCGCCATCTTCGATGTCGCGCACAATTTCCATGGCTGCATCGCCGGCTGCCATGAGGTGCTGCGCCGCCAGGGCCTGCTGGAGGGCATCTGGTGCCTCGACCCTGACGAGGGTCTTTCGCCCGGCCAGGCGGAACTGATCTCCGCCGTCAGCGCGCGCTACCCGGAACTGACCGACGACGCCTTCGTCCGGCA
>JAPLOK010000349.1 GCA_026400775.1 Alphaproteobacteria bacterium
CGCCTGTGGCACCACGGAACCCAGATATTCGCGCACCAACTCTGGGTACTTGTGCACCGCTTCCGAGATCGAGCAGAAGATGATGCCGTCCTTCTCCAGCCGATCCTTGAAGGTGGTCGCCACCGACACGCTGTCGAACACCGCATCGACGGCGATCGGCATGCGCCCTTCGGCCGGCGTGTCGCCCGCACCCTCCACACCCGCCAGGATCGCCTGTTCCTTCAGCGGAATTCCGAGCTTGGCGTAGGTCTTCAACAGCTCCGGATCGACCTCGTCCAGGCTCTTGGGCTTTTGCGCATTGGTGGGTGCGGCGTAATAGAACGCGTCCTGGAAATCGATCGGCGGGTGCTGCACCGCCGCCCAAACGGGCGTCTCCATCTTCTGCCAGATGGCAAACGCCTTCAGCCGCCATTCCAGCAACCATGCCGGCTCGTTCTTCTTGGCGCTGATGAAGCGCACGATATCCTCGTTCAGGCCCTTGGGCGCGAACTCCATCTCGATATCGGTCGAGAAACCCCATTTGTAGCCGCCTTCGGTGACGGATTGGACTGCCTCGATGGTCTCTGCAACGGCTGGCATCGTGTTCCTCAGGTATAGGCGGGCGCGCGGGTTTCAACGAAGGCATTGGGGCTGGCAAGGTCGGCAACCGTGATCCTGGTCAGCGCCTCGCGCACAGCTCGGTTGACCGGGTCCCAACGGCCATGAACTGGGCAGAGGCCGGCGGATTCACACCCCCCGGTGGCGCCATCCACGCAGGCAGTCAGCGCGATCGGGCCTTCAAAGGCGACGATCACTTCGGCGAGCGGAATATCCTCCAGCGCGCGGGCCAGGCGATAGCCGCCACGCGCACCGCGGGTGCTGTCCACGAAGCCGGCCTGCGCCAGGATCTTCAGGACCTTCGCGACGGTGGGTTCTTGCAGGCCCGTGGCCAGTGCGAGTTCGGGCACCGCAGCTACACGCGCCCCGATACCGGCAAGGCGCGAAAGCACCACGACACCATAGTCGGTGAGCTTCGATAATCGCAGCATGGGCCGTCTCCGGCTGTGATGACGGGCAAATAGGACCTTTGGCGTCCGAATTAAAGCCCCTTACGGCGAGAAATAGAGAAGCGATGGATTCTCCACGAGAATTCGCAGTCGCGTCGCGTCATCCGGCGCCCAATCGCCGAGCCAGTCGAACAGCATCGCGTCATCCAGCATATTCTCGGGCCGCGCGATCTGCGTATGCGGCCAGTCGGTGCCCCAGACGCAGCGATGCGCGGCCTCCGCGATGTAGCGCCGCGCCACCGGCGCCAGGTCAGTCCAAGGCGCCGCGCTGGAGCGATAGCCGGAAAGCTTGATCCATGTCCGGCCGTTTTCCAGCAGGCGCAGCACAGCGCGCACGACCGGGCCGTCAGGCCCCTCTGCCGCGGGTGCGCCGCCCATATGGTCCAGCACGATCGGCACCGGCAGTTCCGCCAGCACGGGCACGAGGTCGACCATACCGGCGCCCTTTGCGTAGATCTGGATATGCCAGCCCAGCGGGGCGATGCGGCGGGCAAGCGCGCGCAACTGCTCCAGCGGCGTGCCATTGCCCGAGACCGCGTTGAACCGCACGCCGCGCGCACCGCGCGCATGCATGGTGCGAAGCGCGGCGTCATCCACACTGTCATCCACCACCACCACGGCGCGCGCATTCGCCGCCCCCAAGCCATCCACCGCATCCAGCGTCACCGCATTGTCGGTGCCATAGACGCTGGCCTGCACGATGATGAAGCGCGTCAGCCCCAGCGCGCGCGCCGCCGTCAGGTAATGCGGGATGGTCGCGGGCGGCGGCGTGTAGGGGCGCGCCGCACTCAGCGGGTAGCGGTCATAGGGGCCGAAGATGTGGAAATGGCAGTCGCAGGCGCCATCGGGCGCGCGCCAGCGCGGCGTGCCGGTGACCGCAAGCGCGGGCGCGCAGGTATAGTCCATCGCTTCCTCCATCATGCGGGCAGATTGCGGCCCGCGCACGACCAGCGCAATCTGCGCGCCCCGCGGCGCGACGCAATCTGCCCGCAACATCGACAGGGAGGATCGCCTGATGGCGAAGCGCATCGCATTGGTCACAGGCGCCGGCACCGGCGTGGGGCGCGCCGCCGCGCTGGCATTGTTCAAGGCGGGCTACGCCGTGGCCCTGGCCGGCCGTCGGCTGGACGCCTTGCAGGAAACTGCTAGTATGGCCGGCGCTAGTGTGGACGCGCTACCCTTCAGCGCCGATGTCGCCGTGCCCGAACAGGTCGATGCGCTGTTCGACGCCATCCGCCAGCGCTGGGGCCGGCTGGACCTGCTGTTCAACAATGCCGGCATGAACGCGCCCGGCGTGCTGCTCGAAGACCTGCCGCGCGACAAATGGCTCGAGATCGTGGGCGTGAACCTGAATGGCAGTTTCTTCTGCGCCCAGGCCGCCTTCCGCATGATGAAGGAGCAGTCTCCCGCCGGCGGGCGCATCATCAACAATGGCAGCATCAGCGCGCACACGCCGCGGCCGGACAGCATCCCCTATACCGCCACCAAGCACGCCATCACCGGCCTGACCAAGTGCCTGGCGCTGGATGGGCGCAAATACAACATCGCCGCCGGCCAGATCGATATCGGCAATGCCGCCACGCCGATGACCCAGCGCATGCAGCGCGGCGTGAAGCAGGCCAATGGCGAGTTGAAGCCCGAACCCACGATGGATGTGGATGATGTCGGCAAGGCTGTGGTGTTCATGGACAGCCTGAGCCTGGATTCCAACGTCTTCACCATGACCATCAAGGCAACCAGGATGCCCTTCGAAGGGCGCGGCTGACGCCGGGCGGCAAGGCGGTTATGCTCCCGGCAAAACCGGGAGGACACCATGCTTCGCCTTGCCATTCTGTGCGCGTTGTTGTGCGCGCCCTTTGCCGCCCTTGCCCAAGGTTTTCCTGAACGCGGCATCTCGCTCTCGGTTGGCTTCGCGCCCGGCGGGTCGACCGATATCGCGGCCCGCCTGCTGAGCGAACGCTTCGCGCATCATGTCGGCGGCGGCACGCGCATCGTGGTGGAAAACCGCCCCGGCGCTTCGGGCACCGTGGCCGGCGACTGGCTGCGTCGCCAGGCGCCCGACGGGCATACGCTGATGCTGATCGAGGTGTCGTCCCACGCCATCGCGCCGGCGGCCCTGCAGGGCGGCACACCCTTCGACCCGGTGCGCGACTTCACGCAGATCGGCATGATCGGCGTGGCACCCATGGTGCTGATCACCAATCCGCGCTTCCCCGCCGCCACCGCGGCCGACGCCATCGCCCGGCTGCGCGCGGCGCGCCCGGAGGAGCTGGCCTATGCCACCTCCGGCGTCGGCTCCATTCCGCATCTGGGCGTGGAGATGCTGGCCGCGCAGCTGAACAACCGCTTCACCCATGTGCCCTATCGCAGCGGCGGGCTGATGCTGACCGCGATCCACCAGGGCGAGGGCCAGTTCGGCATCGCCGTGCTGGCCAGTGCAGCCGAACAGATCCGCTCCGGCCTGGTGCGCGGGCTTGCGGTGACCAGCCGCGATCGCTTCCCCGCCTTCCCCGATCTGCCGACGCTGGCCGAGGGCGCGCTGCCGGGTTTCGAACTGACAACCTGGAACATGATCATCGGCCCGCCAGGCATGCCGGCACCGCTGGTCGCGCGGCTGAACGCGGCCCTGGTCGCGGCCATCTCCGAACCGGCTCTGGCCGAGCGTTTCCTGACCGCGGGCGTGCGTATCTGGACGCAACCCAACACGCCGGAGACAACGCGCGCCTTCTTGGAGAGCGAAGTGCGCCGCTACCAGGAGGTGGTGCAGCGCACCGGCGTCAGACTGGAGCGGTAGCTACTCCCCGCTGGCGGTCAGGAAGCGCAGATCAGCCCCGCGCGGGGCCTGAAGCACCTGGTCATGCACCAGCCGGTCCCAGCCGCGCGCGGGCCTAGCGCGCGGCGTCCAGCGGGCGCGGCGGGCGGCCAGCACCGCCTCATCCACCAGCAGGTCCAGGCTGCGGTTGCGGATGGACAGCCGCACGCGGTCGCCGCTTTCCGCCAGCGCCAAGGGGCCGCCCGCCGCGGCCTCTGGCGCGATGTGCAGCACCACCGTGCCATAGGCGGTGCCCGACATCCGGCAATCGGACATGCGCACCATGTCCTTCACACCAGCCCGCGCCAGCTTCTGCGGAATGGGCAGGTGCCCCGCCTCGGGCATCCCATAGGGCGAGAGCGGGCCGGCATTCTTCAGGATCAGGATGGTATCCTTGGTCACCGGCAGGTCGTCGCGGTCGATGCGCGCGGCCAGGTCCTCCAGCCCGTCGAAGACCAGGCATTCGGCCTCGTGCTCGAACAGTGATTCGGTCGCGGCACTGCGCTTGAGGATGGCGCCATCCGGCGCCAGCGAGCCGTAGAGCGTGACCAGCCCGCCCACCGGCGAAACCGGCGCCTGCCGCGCGCGGATATAGGTGCGGTCCACCCAGGGCGCACTCTCGCCGATACGTTCGGCGAGCGTGCGTCCCTCGTAATCGGTCGCGTCCAGATGCAGCAGGTCGCGCAATTCCCACAGCAGCGCGCGCATGCCGCCGGCGAAGTGGAAGTCTTCCATATAGCCATCGCCGGTGGGCTTCAGGTCCACCAGCACCGGCGTCTCGTCGCTCATCGCATCGAAGCGCTTGAGGTCGAATTCCAGCCCGGCGCGGCCGGCGATTGCGGCCAGGTGCACCACGGCATTGGTGGAGCCACCCAATGCCAGGATCACGCGCATGCCGTTCTCCAGCGCCTTCAGGCTCATCACCTGCGAAGGGCGGCGCAGCGTCTTTGACATGCACAGCCGCCCCGCGGCCTCGGCAATGCGCAGGCGGTCGGCATGCACGGCCGGTGCGCTCGCACCTTCCAGCGGCATGAAGCCCATGGCGGCCACCACACAGGCCATGGTGCTGGCGGTGCCCATCACGCCGCAGGTGCCCGCGGTCGCGGCCAGCTGTTCCTCGATAACGGCGATGCGCTCGGCGCTGACATTGCCGGCGCGGTATTGCGACCAGAAACGGCGGCAATCTGTGCAGGCGGCAAGGCGCTCACCCATGTAGCGATTGGCCGACATCGGGCCGGTCACCAGCATCACCGCCGGCACATCGGCGGAAATCGCGGCCATCAGCTGCGCAGGCACGGTCTTGTCGCAGCCGCCCACCAGCACCACGGCGTCCAAGGGTTGCGCGCTGACCATCGCCTCGGTGTCGAGTGCCATCAGGTTGCGGAAATGCATGGAGCAGGGTGTGAGTGACGGCTCGCACAGCGACACCGTCGGGAAGGCCAGCGGCAGGCCGCCTTCGAGCATGACACCGCGCTTCACCGCCTCGATCAGATCGGGGATGGAGCGGTGGCAATTGTTCAGGTCAGAGGCGGTATC
>JAPLOK010000166.1 GCA_026400775.1 Alphaproteobacteria bacterium
CCCGCGGCGCGGCGCCCTTCGTGTGGGTGCTGTCGGCCACCACCGCTTCGGTGTTGCGGCTGTTGCGGCTGCACACCCCGGTCGAGCAGAGCGTCACCCAGGATGAATTGAAGGCGGTGGTGGCCGAGGGCGCCGATTCGGGGGCGATCGAGACCCAGGAGCGGCACATGATCGAGCGCGTGCTGCGCCTGGGTGACCGTCCGGTGCGCGCATTGATGACGCCGCGCCCCGAAGTCGCCTGGATCGATCGCAATGCCACCCCTTCGGATATCGCGGCCTGCCTGCGCGCGCATGACCTGACGCGCTTCATCGTGAGCGATGGCAGCCCCGACCATGTGGTGGGCGTGGTCATGGCCAAGGACCTGCTGGACCGGATGCTGGAGGGTGCGCCGCTGTCGCTGGGGCCTGTGCTGCGCCAGCCGATCGTGATGCCCGACAGCCTCTCGGCGCTGGATGCGCTGGAGCGGCTGAAGCAGGACCATATCGGGCTTGCGCTCGTGCTCGACGAGTACGGCACCTTCGAGGGCGTGGTGACGGCCGCCGACCTGCTGGAGGCCATTGTCGGCGAACTCGGCCCCGCGCCGGAAAGCCCCAAGCCTGGTGTGGCCAAGCGCGCCGATGGCTCGCTGCTGCTCGATGGCATGATGGCGTTTGACGAATTGCGCGTGCGGCTGGAACTGCCCGAGCCGCCGCATGCGGGCATGTACCATACGGTGGGCGGGCTGATGCTGGACCTGCTGGGCCGCGTGCCCAGAGAGGGCGACCGCATCCTCTGGGGTGGCTGGCGCTTTGAGGTGCTGGACATGGATGGCCGCCGCGTGGACAAGGTGTTGGCAAGTGAGGAAACTTCCCCCGTGGCCGGTTGAGGCCCGCGGGCAGCGAGAGGCAATGCGATGACCATTCCGGCGATCAACGGGGAACTGCGCGCGCGCGCCGAGGCCTTTGCCCGCGAACACGTCGCCCCGCGCGCGGCCGCGATCGACGCGGCGCGCGAATACCCCTGGGACATCGTGGAGAAGCTGGCGCAGGCCGGCTTCATGGGCATGTCCATGCCGGCCGAATGGGGCGGGCAGGGCGCCTCCTTCCTGGATGTCGCCATCGTGGTGGAGGAGATGGCCAAGGCCTGCACCGTGACCGCGCGCATCTTGGTCGAAGGCAATATGGGCGCCATATCCACCATCATGGCCTATGGCTCTGAGGCACAGAAAGCCTGGGCGTCGAAGCTGGTGCTGGCCGGCGACAAGCCTGCCATCTGCATCACCGAGCCCGATGCCGGCTCGGACGCCACCGGCATGACCACGCGCGCCGAGAAGCGCGGCGATCGCTGGATCATCAACGGCGTGAAACACTGGATCACCGGCGCTTCCGTCAGCCGCGTGCACCTGATCTTTGCGCGTGCCTTTGACGAGCAGGGGCGCGATCTGGGCATTGGCGGCTTCCTCGCCGAGCGCGGGCAGAAGGGCCTGGAGATGACGCGCCGCGAGACCACCATGGGCCTCTGCGGCATGCCCGAGGGTGAGTTGACCTTCACCGATCTCGACGTGGCCGACGACATGCTGATCCGCCCGCCCGGCGGCTTCGCGCGCGGCTTCGCGCAACTCATCAACGCCTACAACTCCCAGCGCGTGGGCGCGGGCACGGTGGCGATGGGGATCGCGGCCGGCGCCCTGGACCACGCGCTCGATTGGGTGAAGGGCCGCGAGCAGTTCGGCCGCCCGATCGGAGAGTTCCAGGGGCTGCAATGGATGATCGCGGATATGCGCACGCAGCTGACCGCCTCGCGGCTGATGCTGCATGCGGCGGCTGCCTCACGCGGGCCGAATGGCAGCCTCTTCCCCGATCCGGACCTGGCGGCGCAGGCGAAGATCTTCGCCAGTGAAGCGGCGATCCGCATCGTCAATGACAGCCTGCAGTTGTTCGGCGCGCGCGGCTACGGGCGCGAATTCCCGCTCGAGCGCATGGCGCGCGATGTGCGCATGTTCACCATCGGCGGCGGCACGGCGCAGGTGCTGCGCACGCTGGTGGCGAGCAAGGCGCTGGGCTGGAAACTGCCGCAGACGCGGGTGCAGCCGGCGCAATTGCCCAGGCAGGCAGCGGAGTAGTCAGCGCTCCATCAGCCGCGGCATCAGCTCCACCAGGTTGCACGGCTTGTGCCGCGCATCCAGCTGGAAGCGCAGGATGTCATCCCAGGCGTCCTTACAGGCCCCGGTGCTGCCCGGCAGCGCGAACAGATACGTGCCGCCGGCAACCCCGCCGATGGCGCGCGACTGGATCGTGGAGGTGCCGATCTTCTGGTAGCTCAGCATGCGGAATAGCTCGCCGAAGCCCTGGATCTCCTTCTCCAGCACGCGGTCGAAGGCCTCCGGCGTCACGTCGCGGCCGGTGATGCCGGTGCCGCCGGTGGTGATGCCGCAATCGATCTCGGGGTTGGCGATCCATTCGCGCAGCACCGCCTCGATAACCGCGCTGTCATCGCGCACGATACGGCGATCCACGCAGGCGTGCCCCGCTGCCTCGATGCGCGCGACCAGCGTCGCGCCGGAGGTGTCGTTGTCCAGCGTGCGGGTGTCGCTCACCGTCAGCACGGCGATGTTCACGGGCTTGAAGGGCAGGGCTTCGTTGATCGGCATGGGCGCGATGCTACCTCACGGCCGGTATTCGCGCACCATCGCCCGCGCGCGGGTGTCGGGCAGCAGTCGCGTGCCCAGGCCCGCACCCTCCATCGCGTGCACCATGCCGCCGGCGACGCGCGGCAGGTCGGTCACCAGGTCGCGATACCAGGTGGCGAGCGTGGCGCGCACCACCTCCTGGAAAATGGCGGTCGAGGCGTGCAGCGCGAAATGCAGCGAGGCCACCAGCGTGACTGGTCCGGTGCAGTCATGCGGTGCCACAGGCCGCGCCCAGGCCTCGGCCAGGGCTGCGATCTTGCGCGCCTCGGTCAGGCCGCCGCACCAGGTCAGGTCCAGCATCACCACATCGGTGGCACCGGCCACCAGCAGGTCGCGGAAGGGGCGCTTGCCGCCGAGCGTTTCGCTGGCGCAGATCGGCACGCCGGGGGCGGCGCGGCGCAGCTCGGCCAGCGACGCCGCGTCATCCGTCTTGCCGATCGGGTCCTCCGCCCAGAAGGGGCGCAGCGGCGCCAGCGCCTGGCAGATGCGCGCGGCCGCCGGCATGGACCACAGGCTGTGCATCTCGCACATCATCTCCATGCGGTCGCCGAGTGCGGCGCGGATCTTCTCGAAAGGCTCGATGCCGCGGCGCAGCTCCTCGAGCGTGATGCTCAAGCCGCCATCGCGCGCGGCGAAGGGGTCGAAGGGCCAGATCTTCATCGCGCCGAAGCCTTCCTCCAGCAGCGAATGCGCCAAGTCGACGGGCGCGCGCGTGAAGGCGATCTGGTCGTCATAAGGCCCGCGCGGCGCGTCCTGGCCGCCGATGTCCCGCCGCCCGCCGCGGCTGTTGTAGTCATAGCCCGCGCAGGTGTTGTAGGCGCGCACCGAACGCCGCGAATACCCGCCCAATGCGACGGCCAGCGGCACGCCCATGCGCTGCCCCGCCAGGTCCCACAGCGCGATATCCACCGCCGAGGCCGCGCGCGTCTCCACGCCCGAAGACCCGAAGCCCAGATAGCCGCCCATGAGATGGCGCGACACCGGGTCGATGTCGCGCGCATCGCGGCCGAGCAGGAAGGGCGCGACCTGGTCGTGAATCTGCGCCTCCACGGCGGCGGCGCCGCGGAAGGCCTCGCCCAGGCCGGTCAGCCCCTCATCGGTGTCGATTTCCAGCCACAGGATATTGGGCCGTTCCTCGATGCGCAGCGTGCGCAGGGCGGTGATGCGACTCATTCGGCTCCGATGCCCTGGCGGCGCACCACCTCGGCCCAGCGCGCGGCCTCGGCGCGGACATGCGCGCCCATCTCATCGGCGCCGCCGCCCAGCGGCATGACGCCGAGTTCGGCGAAGCGCGCGCGCACCGTGGGAATGGCCAACGCCCGGTTGAACGCGGCGTTCAGTGCCGCGATCGCGGCAGGCGGCGTCTGCGCGGGCGCCATGAAGCCGAACCAGCTGTCGATCGCCATGCCCTGCACGCCCTGTTCGCCGAAGCTCCGCAACTCGGGCAATTCCGGGATTCGCGCGGCCGAGACCGCGGCCAGCCCGCGCGCATTGCCCGCCCTGATATGCGGCAGGATGGAGGGCAGGTTGTCGAAGAACACATCGATCCGCCCGGCCACCAGATCGGCCAGCGCCGGGCCCGATCCGCGATAGGGCACATGCGTCATCTCGATGCCGGTGATCGCGCGCAGCAGTTCCGGCCCGAGATGGTTGGAGGCGCCCACGCCCGAGGAGCCGAAGGTGATGGTCCCCGGCCGCGCCCGCGCCACGGCCAGGAATTCCTGGAAATCGGCGGCCGGGAAATCGCGCCGCACCGCCATGACGTTACGCACCGCGCCGGTCAGGATCACCGGCGTCAGATCGCGCAACAGGTCGTAGCCGGGATTGGCATAGAGTGCCGGGTTGGCGCCGCAAGGGCCGAAGGCGCATTGCACAATAGTGGTGCCGTCCGGCGCGGCGCGCGCGGCCTCGGCCATGCCCACATTGCCGCCCGCGCCGCCGCGATTGTCGATGATCGCGCCGCGCGGCAAATGGGGTGCCGCGGCCTCGGCCAGGACGCGGGCCATGATGTCGCTGGTGCCGCCGGGCGGGAAGGGCACGATGATGCGCAGCGGCCGGTCGGGCAATTGCGCCAAGGCTGGGGCTGCGAACAACAGCAGCGCCATGGCGATGCGGGTGATGGGCATGCGTTTCCAACCTTGTCGTTGCCGACAGGACAACAGCGCGTGCCGGTCGCGTCAAGCGGAACTCCGCAGGCCGCGTTACTGCGCGCGCGCGACCCGGGTGTTCACCCGCAGCATCGCCTCCACCTCGGCCACGCCGGCGAAGCGCGGGAAGCTGCCGGCGGCCAGCTGGTCCAGGCTCGCCGCCGGCAAGCCCAGCCGCGAGGCGTAGATCCATTGGAAGGCCAGCACATGCTGTACGAATTGCCGTGTCTCGGCGATCGGGATGCTTTCGATGAACAGCAGCGGGTCGTCGCGGTGGCGGCTGGCAGGCAGCCAGCGCAGCATCCCGCCCAGACCCGCATTGTAGGAGGCCAGCAGCCTGATCAGGTCGCTGCCGACCGCATCATGGCGGGCCAGATAATGCACATAGCGCTGCCCGAGTTCGAGGCTGAGGGCAGGTTCGTGCAGCCGCGACACGCCCGGCCCGCGCAATGTGGGGTCATTGGCCAGGTAGCTGGCGGTCGCCGGCATCAATTGCAGCAGGCCGCGGGCGCCGGCACGCGACACCGCCGTCGTGTCGAAGCGGCTTTCCTGCAGGGCCAGCGCGTAGAGCAGCGCGGGGTCCACGCGGAACCCGCCCTCGGGCATCAGCAGGGGCAGCGGGAAGCGGGCGAAGTCGCGCGGGCGGCCATCGGCAGTTTGCGCAGCGGCCGCGACCTGCGCGGCCAGGGCCGTCATGCCGGCCTGATGCGCGAAGACGGTGATGGCCTGGCCCAGCATCGGGTTGCCACGGCCGCGGCGCCACAACAGGCGAAGTTCGGCCTCGGCGCGGGCGCGTTGGCCGATCTGCAGCAAGGCGATGGCGCGCCAGCCGCCGGGGGTTTCGGCCAAGGCATCGGTATCGGGCTGGGGTGAATCCCAGGCGAAGCCATTGGGCAGGCCGAGCGTGCGGCGCGCGAGCAGGCCATAGAAGGTGCGTGGTTCCTGCGCCGCCTGCAGCATCCAGCCGATATAGGCCTGCGGGCGGCGGGCGCGCACGGCGGCACGCGCAGTCCAGAAGGCGGCCTGTGAGCGGAAGGCGGGGCTGCCGCCCTCGGCGCGGGAGGCGGCTTCGAACAGGGTCTGCGCATCCGCGTAATGGCCAAGCGCCCAGGCGGAAAGGCCGCCAGCAAAGGCCGCCTGGCCATTGGGCGCGCGTTCCAGCGCCGCGCGGGCGGTTGCCAGGGCCGCTTCATCCTGGCCGGCCCGGAATTTGGAATGCGCGATCTCGGCCAGTAATTGCGCGGCATAAGGGGCGGCAATGCCCCGGGCATCCAGGACTGCCCGCACGGCGGCGGGGCGCTGGCCGCTGGCCAGGCGCTCGCGCACCAAGCGGTCCAGTGCGGTATTGCGCGCCAATTGGGTGCTGCCGCGTTCCTCTGGCGCGGTGTCGGCGATGCTGGCGGGCATGTCGGGCGGGGGCGGCATGGCGGCGCCGCGTGGTAAGCGGCGGGCGAGCAGCGCGTGCAGCCCGGCGGCGTCCGGATGGTCGGAATGGTCGGTCAGCCAGGCCTGCAATTCGGGCACCGCTACCTGGTCGGGCGCGCGCAGGTAGCGATCCGCCAGGAGATGGCCCAGCAGGCGGCGGTCATCCAGCGCCACGGCTTCGCGCTGGGCGGCGGCATTGTCCCCGCGCAACTGGGCGGCGAAGGCGCGGCGCATGCGCTGCGCATCGGCCGCCGTCAGCACCTGGGGAATGGGGGTGGCGCGGGGGGCGTCTCGCTCGGTGATGGCTTGCGCCTTGGCGGTGGTGCCAAGGCCCAGGCCGATGACGGCGGCGAGCATCAGCCCGCCAAAGCCAAACCGTTGCGAGGCGCTTTCCGCAGAGAGGACAGCACACATTGCGGCGCGGGGCATAGTGACTTATGGCGTGCTTGGCAACAGTGAAGATGGAAATCACCCAATCATGATGCAGTGCAGTATCGCAAATTCTTGGCGAATTGCCTCAATTTCAATGCGTTGAGTCAGTCTGCCCAGATTTGGCCGTAATCGTATTTTCCGTGATGTGGCGGTGCAGCAGCAGCCAATCATGCCAAGCATCCTTCTTGGCGGCGGGGCTGCGGAGCAGATAGGCGGGGTGCAGGGTGGCGAGCGCCGGCATCACTTGGGCGTCACCAATCGTTACTTGATGCCAACGACCGCGGAGCCTGGTGATGCCCTCCTTGGCGGCCAGCAGCGTCTTGGCCGCGGTGCCGCCCAGCAGCACGATCAGCGCCGGTTGGGCGAGCTGGATGTGCCGCAGCACGAAGGGCAGAAAAAGCTGCATTTCGGCATCCGTCGGCGTGCGGTTTCCAGGCGGGCGCCATGGCAGGATGTTGGTGATATAGACCTGCGGGCCGCGGGCCAGGCTGATGCTGGCCAGCATGCGGTCCAGCAACTGGCCCGAGGCGCCGACGAAGGGTTTTCCCTGGCGGTCCTCATCGGCGCCGGGGGCCTCGCCCACCAGCATGATCGGCGCGCCGGCGACCCCATCGGCGAAGACCAGTTGCGTGGCGGTTTCGCGCAGCGGTGAGGCCGCGAATTCCTGCATCGCCAGGCGCAGTTCCGACAGGTCGCGCGCGCCGGCGGCCATGCTTGCGGCGGCTTGCGTGGCGGGCGGGACGGGGCGCAGCCCGGGTGTGGCTGGCGTGCCCCCCGTTGGCGTGCCCCCCGTTGGCATGGCGGTGGTTGGCGTGGCGGTGGTTGGTGCGGTGCCGGTCATGGCGGGCGCGGTGGCGCGCGGCGCGATGCCCGGCGGCGCTTGGGCCAGCGCTTCGTCAGCGCCCCAATCCAGTTGCAGCCGCAATGCCGCCAGCAGTGCTGCCTGATCTTCGCTCATCCGTCCCGCATGGGTTTCGTGCCTCGTCACGTCGTCTATATGGGAAGGGCCGGCAAGAGGGGAGCAAGCCATGTCCGAACGCGAAGCCATGGAATTCGACGTACTGATCGTGGGCGCGGGGCCGTCGGGCCTGGCGGCCGCCATCCGGCTGAAACAGCTCTCGCCCGAGACCAATGTATGCGTGGTGGAGAAGGGCTCCGAGGTCGGCGCCCATATTCTCTCGGGCGCGGTGATGGAGCCGCGGGCGCTGGATGAACTGATCCCCGATTGGCGCGATGACCCGCCGGCATTGGCCACGCCCGCCGCCGAGGACCGGTTCATGTTCCTGACCGAGACCCGCGCCTTCCGGCTGCCGACGCCGCCGCAGATGCATAACAACGGCAACTATGTGGTCTCGTTGGGCAATGTGTGCCGCTGGCTGGGCGGCAAGGCTGAGGCGCTCGGGGTTGAGATATATCCGGGCTTCGCGGCTTCGGAGACGATCATTGAGGACGGCGTGGTGAAGGGCGTCGTGGCTGGTGTCATGGGCATCACGCGCGGTGGCGAGGAAGGGCCGAACTACCAGCCGGGGATGGAGCTGCGCGCCACCTACACCATGTTCGCCGAAGGTTGCCGCGGCAGCCTGACCAAGAAGCTCTTCGACACCTTCGGGCTGCGCGAGGGCGTGCAGCCGCAGACCTATGGCATCGGCATCAAGGAGCTGTGGCAGATCCCCAAGGAGAAGCACACGCCCGGCCTGATCTGGCATTCCACCGGCTGGCCGATGAAGACCGACACCTATGGTGGGTCCTGGCTTTACATGCTGGGCGAGGACCTGGTCAGCGTGGGCTTCGTGGTGGGGCTGGACTATCCGAACCCCTGGCTCTCCCCCTTCGACGAATTCCAACGCTTCAAGATGCACCCGGCGGTGCGCGGCATGCTCGAAGGCGGCAAGCGAATCGCGTATGGGGCACGCGCGTTGAACGAGGGCGGATTCCAGTCGATCCCGAAGCTGGTCTTCCCAGGCGGCATGCTGATCGGCGATGGCGCGGGCTTCCTGAACGTGCCCAAGATCAAGGGCACGCATACCGCCATGAAGTCGGGCATGGTGGCGGCGGAGGCGGTGGATACGGCGCTCGGCCGCGACCAGCCCGCCGTGCTCGACAGCTATCCCGAAATGCTGCGGCAGTCCTGGCTATGGGAAGAGTTGCATGGCGTGCGCAACATCCGCCCGGGCTTCGTGAAATTCGGCTTCTGGGGCGGCATGGTGAATGCGGCGTTGGACACCTATGTCTTCCGCGGCAAGGCGCCCTGGACCTTCAAACACCATGAGGACCATGCGGTGCTGAAGAAGGCCGCGGACGCGCCGAAGATCGAATACCCGAAACCCGATGGCGTGCTGACCTTCGACCGGCTGTCCTCCGTGTTCCTATCCAACACCAACCATGAGGAAGACCAGCCCGCGCATCTGAAGCTGCGCGCGTCGGACAACTGGCTGGGCGAGAATTGGGAGAAATATGCCTCGCCAGAGAGTCGCTACTGCCCCGCCGGCGTCTATGAGGCGGTGGAGGACAATGGCGCCCACAAGCTGGTCATCAATGCGCAGAACTGCGTGCATTGCAAAACCTGCGACATCAAGGACCCCGGCCAGAACATCGACTGGTGCACGCCGGAGGGGAGCGGGGGGCCGAATTACATTGGGGGGATGTGATTGCCCCTCATCCGCATCCTCCGTTTCGGCGTGCTGCTCTCCTGCGGCTGGCTCGCGCTCGCCGCGTTGCTCTGGCAGCACCACGGCTTTCTTTGGGCGGCACTCGCCGTCATCATCTGGGTGGCGCTGCTGCGTCTGTTTCAACAGGCCGTGCTCGCCCATGCCCAGGCGCTCGCCAAGAAAAAGGACTGACCCATGCTGCGTATCCACGGCATTCCCCGCTCCCGCGCCCTCCGCAACATCTGGACAGCCGAGGAAGCAGGCCTCGCCTATGAGGTAGTGCCCACCGGTTTCGACGCGGCGAAGGACCCGGTGCTCGGTCATATCCACCCAGCAGGCAAGGTGCCTGCGCTCGAGGATGGCCCGCTGATCCTGCAGGAGAGCCTGGCCATCAACCTGCACATTGCGATGAAGGCCGGCGCGCCACTCATGCCGCAGGGCGATGACCTCTCCCGCACGCTGCAATGGACCATGTTCGCCGGCACCGAGGCCGAGCCGCAGATCATGGCTTGGGCCTACAACACCTATGTCCGCCCGCCCGAACAGCGTAACCCGGCCGAGGCCGCGCGGGGCCTGTCCGAGACCCTGCCTCGGTTGGCTTTCGTCGAGGCCCATCTGGCCGGCCGCGACTGGCTGGTGGGCAGCGCCTTCTCGGTCGCCGATCTGAATCTCGCTTCTGTCTATTACGGCGCCTGGCTGAACGGCTTCGACTTCGCGGCCTCCCCGCGGGTGAAGGCCTGGCTTGACCGCTGCCTGACCAGGCCCGCCGCCAAGGCCGCGCGCGCCCTGCGCGAATGAGCGCAGCCGCGCTCATCGCCGCCGCCCAGGCGCTGGATGCAGCGGGCTTCATGCCCGGCAAGTCCGGCAATCTTTCGCTGCGCACGCCGCGCGGGTTTCTCATCACGCCCTCGGGGCTGGCCTATGCCGCGCTGGCGCCCGAGGGCCTGGTCGAATGCGCTCCCGATGGCGCGGTTCTGGGTGGCGGCCGCCCATCTTCGGAATGGCGGTTGCATGCGGCGGTCTATGCCGCGCGCCCCGACACGCAGGCCGTCATCCACACCCACAGCCCGCACGCCACTGCGCTGTCCTGCGCGCGGCGGCCGATCCCGCCGATCCACTATATGATCAC
>JAPLOK010000356.1 GCA_026400775.1 Alphaproteobacteria bacterium
AACTCGGCGCCCATGTGCAGCGATAGCGCCAGGTCATAGGACAGGCTGAACATGACCATCCCGATGCCCATCAGCGCAAAGCCGCAGGCGCGGCGGATGGAAAGATCAGCGACGCTGGACAGCACATCGTCGTCGATGGTGCGTTGCATGGAGCGGGCCTTCCAGCGCCCGTCATTGCGGGCGTTTCAGAAGCCTCGGCCGAGCAAACCCATGCCGGCAAGGAAAATCGCGCCGAATAACCAAATCTTAAGAGCCGTATCCAAGCTGGCACCCATCCGTTCCGCCAACGCGGCGGGCAGGGCGGAGAGTAGAAGCGTGAGCGTCGCGACAATCAGCGAGGCGCCGTAGAACACGATCTCCTGCGTCGGCCGCAGCATCTCCGGCAGCCAGACCGGGTGCAGCGCGAAGACGATGAACAACAGGGGCGAGGTCAGCCCCGCGATCAGGCAGGCGCCGACCGTCAGGGAGAAGGTGGTTTCGCGGCTCATGACCCGGTGACCCTTGGTGCGAAGCCCTGCGTCAGCAGGAACAGGCTGGCCACGAAGCGGATCGCGAACAGCCAGAAGGCCGCGATCAGCGGCAGGAAGATCGGACGCACATAGGAAGGCACCATGTGCAGCGCACAGAACACCGCCCAATCCGTCAACAGGCGGAAGCCGCGCCAGATGTAGTTGGCGCTGTCGGCGGCGACGAAGGGCTGCATCATGAAGCGGCCCAGGCACGCCCAGGCGGCCAGCGCCAGCGTGTAGTTCACCAGCCAGAACAGCCAATGGCCCGAGACGAATTCCTGCATGCGCGCTGCCTCCTACATCGCGACCACGAGGTCAATCTCTACCAGCGCGCCGAGTGCGAGGCCCGTCACGCCCACGGTCGTGCGCGCGGGCAGGCGGCCGGCTGGGAAGGCGGCCTCCCAGGCGGCATTCATGGCGGCGTAGTCGCGGTCGAAATGCAGCAGGTAGATGCGGGCCATCACGACCCGTTCCCAGGCGGCGCCGCAACCGGCCAGCACGGATTGCAGGTTGGCGATGACCTGCTGGGTTTGCGCTGCGGCATCCGCGCCGATGCAGCGCGTGTTGTCATCGGGGTCGGTCGGCATCTGGCCGGTCACGAACAGGAAATCACCCGCGCGGACGGCATGGCTGAAGGGCGCCACGCGCTTCGGGCCGCCGGGCAGCAGGTGATGCGCGAGCTCGATCACAACCCGCGCTCCCCGCGGGTGGCGGCCAGGTCGTCCTCGCGGAAGGCGGCCAGGATCTCGGGCAGCGGCACCTGCGGCGCGAAGCCCAGCCGGCGCGCGCGCGTATCGATGAAGCGCGCGGGCCAGGTGCCGACAATCGCCTGCACCGATGCGTCGGGTTCGGCGCGCACCAGCGCGCGTTCGGCCGGTATCAGCGCGGCCAACATCTCCGCCACCGTCACCGTCAGCCCCGGCGGGTTGATGCCGCGATCGGTGTCCAGCGGGGCGGTGTCCATCGTCGCGGCATGCCATAGCCAATCCACCACCACCCGAGGGGAGGCGACCCAGAGGGCGAATTCCGGCGCCACGGGCAACGTGGTGTGCAGGCCCAGCAGCGGCTCGCGCAGCACCGCCGAGACGAAGGAGGACGCCGCCTTGTTCGGCCGGCCCGGGCGGATGATCACGGTGGGCAGGCGCAGATTCACCGCGTCGATCATGCCGCGGCGCGAGGCGTCCTGCAGCAACAATTCGGCCGCGGCCTTCTCGGCGCCGTAGCTGTTCAGCGGCATCTGGCGCGCGTCCTCGGCCATCACCGCACCGGGGGCGGCCGAGAAGCTGGCGACCGAGGAGGTGAAGACCACGCGCGGTGGCCTCGCGCAGCGGCGGGCGGCCTCGATAACCGCCAGCGTGCCCTGCAAATTCACCCGCATGCCGAGGTCGTAATCGGCCTCCGCCTGGGCCGAGACCACTGCGGCCAGGTGGATGATGATGTCGGTCTCCGGCGGAATGGCGGCGGCAAGCGCCGCCGGGTCCGTCACATCGCCGCCCAGGCAGCGCGCAGCGAAAGGCACCTGCGGCGGCAGCATGTCGAACAGCGTCAGCGTCGCGCCGCCCTGTGCCGCGATTCGGGCCACCAGTTTGCGGCCAAGAAAACCGCCGCCGCCGAGAATGGTGATGTGCATGCCGTTGCTCTCCCTTGCGGCGCGGTTTGCCTGCCCCGGCGGCTGGGCGCAACATGGGCGCATGATTGGCCCGCACCACTACCGACTGCATGAAAATCCGCGCCCCGGCGCGCCAGGCATAGTCGTGCTGCCCGAGGGCGGCTTTCGCCGCGCGCGCGAGGAGATCATGGCCTGGCCTGGCTATGCGCCGACCCCGCTGCATGACCTGCCGCCGCAGGGCTTCGCGCGGCTGGCCTACAAGGATGAAGGGCCGCGCTTCGGGCTGGGGTCGTTCAAGGCGCTGGGCGGTGCCTATGCGGTGCTGCGGCTGGCGGTGATGGAATTGTCGCGCCGCGGCATCCGCACCTCCGGCGCCGAATTGCTCGCCAGCCGCGCCAGCGGGGAGCTGACCGTGACCTGCGCGACCGATGGCAATCACGGCCGCAGCGTGGCCTGGGGCGCGCAGCGGGTGGGCGCAGCCTGCGTGATCTATGTGCATGCGACAGTCAGCCAGGGCCGGCGCGACGCGATCGCGGCCTATGGCGCCGAGGTGCGCGAGGTGCCCGGCAACTACGATGACGCCGTGCGCGAGGCCGCCAGCGCCGCCGAGGCCAATGGCTGGCATGTGGTCAGCGACACCTCCTATCCCGGCTACACCGAAACCCCGCGCGACGTGATGCAGGGCTACCGCCTGATGGCCGATGAGGCGCTGGACCAGATGGGCGAGGCGCCGACGCATGTCTTCATCCAGGGCGGGGTGGGCGGCGTGGCGGCCGCTGTGGCCACGCAGCTGCGCGCGCGGCGCATCCCCGCGCGAGTGGTGGTGGCGGAACCGGATGAGGCCGCCTGCCTTCTGGCCAGCGCAGAGGCCGGTACACTGACCGTGGTACCCGGCGACCTGCCCACATTGATGGCGGGCCTGGCCTGCGGCGAGCCGAGCCTGCTGGCCTGGCAGGAACTGGAGCGCAGCGCACATGCCTTCATGGCGGTGCCCGATGCAGCCGCGGTGGAGGCGATGCGCGCCTTGAAGGCGCTGGGCATCACCGCCGGCGAGAGCGCCGTGGCCGGCCTGTGCGGCGCGATCCTGGCCGCGCGCGATGGCAGGCTGGGCCTGGGCGCGGATTCGCGCGTGCTGGTCTTCGGCACCGAGGGCGCGACCGACCCGGAGGTCTATGCGCGCTTGACGGCCTAACGGAACTTCACCGCGGTGCCGGTGACGGTCACCATCAGCATGCCATTGCCGCTGCCCAGCACCTCATAGTCGATGTCGATGCCGATGATGGCGTCCGCGCCCAGGCTGCGCGCCTGTTCGGTGATGTTGCCCATGGCGACATCGCGCGCGCCGCCGAGTTCACGTTCATAGGTGCCGGACCGGCCGCCAATGATGTCGCGGATGCCGCCCAGAATGTCCTTGAAGACATTCACGCCCACGATCGCGTCGCCGAAGACGATGCCGAGATAGCTCTCGATCTCGCGGCCCTGGATGGAGGAGGTGGTGGAGAAGATCATGGCGGTCCCTTTCCGTCAGGTGGCGAAGCCTTGCACCAGGCTGCCCGCGAGCAAAGCCCAGCCATCAACCAGCACAAAGAAGATCAGCTTGAAGGGAAGCGACACGACGGATGGCGGCAGCATCATCATGCCCAAGGACATCAGCAGCGACGCCACCACCATGTCGATCACCAGGAAGGGCAGGAACAGGATGAAGCCGATCTCGAAGGCGCGCTTCAATTCACTGACCAGGAAGGCGGGCATCAGCACACGATAGGGCGCTTCCTCGGCGGCTTGCGCCGGCAGCTGCGCCAGGTTGAAGAACAGCGCGAGGTCCGACTCGCGCACCTGCGCAGCCATGAAGCGGCGGAAGGGTTCGGCGGCCGCGGCGATGCCTTCGAGCGGTTCCATGCGGCCTTCATTCATCGGCACGATGCCGGCGATCCAGGCGGCTTCGAACACCGGCTGCATGACGAACAGCGTCAGGAACAGCGCCAGGCCGATCAGCACCGGGTTGGGCGGCACGCCCTGCGCGCCGATCGCGGTGCGCAGCAGCGCCAGCACGATGACAATGCGCGTGAAGGCCGTGGCCATCACCAGCAGGGATGGCGCCAGAGACAGCAGGCCCACCAGGGCTGCGAGCTGCATCAGCCGCGCGGTGGCGCCGGGCTGCTGCCCGCCAAGATCCAGGCTGACCGACTGCGCCATGGCCGGCCCGGCCAGCAGCAGCAAGGAGAAGATGATCCAGCGCATCATGACGGCCGCAGCCAGCCGATGACGGTGTCGCCCTGTGGGCCTGCGACCAGCAGCACTCCACGCCCATCCACCGCCAGGATCATCGCC
>JAPLOK010000019.1 GCA_026400775.1 Alphaproteobacteria bacterium
ATTCATGGAGCGCTCCGTGTTGCGCTGCGGCTTAACCACGAAGCCCCGACTTGTTCAATCCGCGCCGTGCTTCAGCGCCAGCCCGCCCGCTGCATCAGGCGCAGCGCCTCGGGCATGGCGGCCGACAGCGTGCTAGCGCTGACCGGGTCCTGGCGGAAATCACCCAAGCCCCGCAGGAAGGGGTGTACCGCGGCATCGGCCACCACAGGGTATTCCATGTTGCCCTCGGCAAAGATCGCCTGCGCCTGAGGCCCCGACAGGTATTCGAGGAAGGCCTGCGCGGCCTCGCGGTTGGGCGCGTTGCGGATGATGCCCGCACCCGAGACATTCACATGCGTCCCGCGATCGGCCTGGTTGGGGAAGAGCACGCCGACGCGTTCGGCCAGCGCACGGTCTTCGGCCCGGGCGGAGCGATGCAGCAGGCCGAGATAATAGGTGTTGGAGACCGCCAACCGCCCCTGCCCCGCGCCCATGGCGCGGATCTGGTCGGTGTCGCCACCGGCGGGCGGGCGGGCGAGGTTGGCCGCGATGCCGCGCGCCCAGGCTTCGGTGGCCTCGGCGCCATTGGCGGCCAGCATGCTGGCGGTCCAGCCGATGGAGTAGATATTGCCCGAACTGCGCGTGAGCACCTGGCCGCGGAATTCGGGCTTCGAGAGGTCTTCATAGCGCGCGAGAACCGCGGGCAGGCCCTGCGCCTTGTCAAACATCACGACGCGGGCGCGCATGGTAAAGCCGAACCACTGGTTGTCCGGGTCGCGCAGATGCGCGGGGATGCGTGATGCCAGTTGCGGGCTGGCGAAGGGCTGCAACAGGTTCAATTCCTTGGCGCGGGCCAGGCGCCCGATATCGACGGTGACCAGCACATCAGCGGGCGAATTGGCACCTTCGGCGCGGATGCGCTCCAGCAGTTGGTCCACTTGCGCCTCG
The DNA here is from genome assembly GCA_026400775.1 of Alphaproteobacteria bacterium. Lineage (GTDB taxonomy): Bacteria > Pseudomonadota > Alphaproteobacteria > Acetobacterales > Acetobacteraceae > Rhodovarius. The sequence goes on from JAPLOK010000019.1 coordinate 928, forward strand.
ATCACGCGCACGCGGATGCCCGAGCCACGGCTGAACATTTCCCACAGGTCACGGTCGCTATCGTAGTGGCGGGAGGAATACACATTGACCACGCGCTCCTGGGCCAGTGCGGGCGCGGCGAGCAGCATGGGCAGGGAGAGGATGTGTCGGCGGTTCATCATGGCGCAAATGCTATCGCCATTGCGAAGCATTCGCAAGTGGGTTGCGAATGCTTCGCAATTGAAATTCGGTTATGTTACGACAACAAACCGTTCAGGAAGCCCGCGCGCGTCTTGGCGCCGGCCAGCAACAGCGCATGGTCCGCCCCGCCCAGGATGAAACGCGCGCCGAGATCGACATAGGCCTTGGCCCATTTCTCGTCATAGACGCCGCCCATGCCGAGCACCTTGCCGTGAGCGTGGCACGCCGCGGCGACGGTCGCATAGGCCGCCTGCACATCGGGGTGGCCGATCTGGCCGGCGATCCCCATGCTGGCGGTCAGGTCCGAGGTGCCGATCATCAGCGCATCCACCCCCGGAACGGCGGCGATGGCAGCGGCGTTCTTCACCGCTTCCGGCGTCTCGATCATGCAGCAAACCAGCACATTCTCATTGATCTCGCGCTGCGCGGTGGCCGGGTCGGGCGCGCGGAAGCCATGGGCGAAGGCGGGACCGCCGAAGCTGCGCTGGCCCACCGGCGGGAAGCGATAGGCCTGCGCCACGACATGCGCTTCATCCGCATTGTCGATATGCGGCACGACCACGCCCATGGCGCCATTGTCCAGCGCGCGCGTGCCTTCGAAGATCGCATCCTTGCAGACGCGAACGATCGGCGTGATGCCCTGGCCGAGGGCCGCGATGCTGATGGCGCTGGCCTGGTCCAGGCTGGTGGCGCCGTGTTCCATGTCGATGAACAGCCAATGGAAGCCGGCGGCGGCACCGATCGCGCCGATAGCCGGGCCGCGGCTGATCTGCACGCCGATGCCGATGGAGATCTGGTTCTGGCGGATGCGGCTCAGCGCGATGTTCTGGGTGATGGGCATGGTTGTTTCCTCCTCCACCCATTCAACGCTGCGGGATCATCGCTAGCAATGTCTCCAGCCGGTCGGCCTCATCGGCGGGCTTGTCGCGGCGGATGCGGGCGATGCGCGGGAAGCGCAAGGCCACGCCCGATTTGTGGCGCTTGGAGAATTGCGCGGCGTCGAACTCCACCTCCAGCACCAGGCCACGTTCGACTTCGCGCACCGGGCCGAAGCGCTGTGTGGTGTGGTCGCGAATCCATTTGTCGAGGAAGGCGAGTTCCGCGTCGGTATAGCCGGAATAGGCCTTACCGATCGGCACCAGTTCTTCCTCTCCCCTTGGCCCGCGCCACAGGCCGAAGGTGTAATCCGAATAGAAGCTGGACCGCTTTCCATGACCGCGCTGCGCATACATCAGCACGGCATCCACGGATTGCGTGCCGCGTTTCCACTTCCACCAATTTCCCTTGGTGCGGCCGGCGATATAGGGCGCATCCCGGCGCTTGATCATCAGCCCTTCCATGCTGGCGGCGCGGGCGCCTTCGCGCAGCGTGGCAAGCTGGTCGAAGCTGTCGAAGGCGATGAGTTCCGAGAGGTCCGTGCGGGCTGGCATGGTGCGCGCGAACCAGGCTTCCAGCCGGGTGCGGCGGGCGGTGAAGGGCAGCGCGCGCAGGTCCTCGGTGCCGTCGAACAGCAGGTCATACAGCCGCAGATACGCGGGGTATTGCGCCAGCATCTTCGCGCCTTGCGCCTTGCGGTTCAGCCGCTGCTGAAGGTCGCTGAAGGGCGCGACCATACCATCGCGCAGCACCAGCAATTCGCCATCCGCGACGGCATGGAAATGCAGTACCGCCAGGATGTCCGGGAAGCTGCCAGAAATATCCTCGCCACCGCGGGACCATAGCCGCGCGCCACCCGGCCCGGCGGTGACCTGCACGCGAATGCCATCCCATTTCCATTCTGCCGCGTGTTCGGCGGGGTTGAGGCTGGCGATGTCCGCCTCCTCCAGCGGATGGGCCAGCATCAGCGGGCGGAAGACCGGCGCATCGCGCGGATCGGGGCGCGGAGCGCGCCCTTCCAGCCAGGCGAAGAGCGGCTCATAGGGCGGCGGAATCGCGTGCCAGGA
>JAPLOK010000512.1 GCA_026400775.1 Alphaproteobacteria bacterium
ATGGACCGCTTGCGCCAGCAATGGGGCCAGTTCCGCAGCCGTTTCATGGCGCCGGATGGCCGCATCATCGACACCGGCAACCGTAATATCTCGCATTCCGAGGGCCAGGGCTGGGGCATGCTCATGGCGCTCGCCGCCGATGACCGTGCCAGCTTCGAGCGCATCTGGGCCTGGACGCGCCGGACGCTGGACCGCCCGCGTGACGCGCTCTCGGCTTGGCGCTTCCGCCCGCAGGCCGCCAACCCGGTCGAGGATATGAACAACGCCACCGATGGCGATCTGTTCCTGGCCTGGGCCTTGCTGGAGGCCGGGCGCATCTGGGGTGCTACGGAGCACACCGAATCGGGCCAGGCGATCGGGCGGGACATCCTGCGCCTGCTGGTTCGCCCCGCTGGCGGCATGGCGCTGCTGCTTCCAGGCGCGCGCGGCTTCGAACGCCGCGATCATGTTATCGTGAACCCGAGCTATTATTGTTTCCCCGCGCTGCGCGTGCTGGCCGCCGGCGTGCCTGATCCAGCCTGGCTGCGCGTCGCCGGTGATGGGCTGTCACTGTTGCGCGCCGCGCGCTTCGGTCGCTGGGGCCTGCCGCCGGATTGGCTGTCCGTCCACAAGCAGGACCGCCGGCTGACACTGCCGAGCAACTGGGCGCCGCGCTTCTCCTATGACGCGGTTCGGGTGCCACTTTATCTGGGCTGGGTCGGGCTCGGCCAGGAGCCTGCCTTGCAGGCGGCGGCCGATTTCTGGACCGATTCCGGCCATCCGCAGATGCCGGCCTGGACCGACCTATACTCCAACGCCGTGTCGCCCTACACGGCCTCTCCGGGGATCGCCGCGGTGGCCGTATTCGCCGCGCAGATGGCCGGCCGCCCCATCCCGGTGGCCGAGCGGCGTGCCCCGGATGCCATGCCCGACTACTATTCTGGCGCGCTTTCGGCCTTGGTTTCACTCGCAAGGCGCGATTCGGGTGCAGATTTATGGTGACAACTCGCCGAAACCTTCCGCAGTGCGGCAAGCGGCCTGTTCCGTTCGAGATGATTTAGAGGCATTGTCCGGTCGCTCCGGGGGTTTGGCAGGGACGCATGACAGATGATGCCGATGTTGCTCGAGTAACCGCGGCGCTGAACGCGCCGGGCCTGCGGTATCGCAGCTTCAACAACGCGCCCGTGCGCGTCTATCCCCCCACCCCGCGGGAACCGCTGGCGGCCGAGTTGCCGATGGAGGCTTTGGACCCGCCACCGGTTGTCGCGGCACCCGCAGCCGTACCGGTCGTTGCAGTACCCGTCGAGGCAGTACCCGTCGTGGCGCCGCCCGTCAGCTATGCGTCGCGATCCGTCGAACCGCCCATCGCCCGCGATCAGGATTTCGAATACGCGGCGAGCGAAGAGCCGCCGCTGCCGGAGACCCGGCTCGAGACCGAGCATGCCTTCTACCCGGACCCGGCGCCGTTGCGGGCCGCATCGGAGCCCGCTGAACCTGAACCGGTGCCCTTGCCCGCCGCGAGCGTGCCGCTCTTCTCCTGGCCTGAGGTCTCGCCCGCCGCGCCATTGGCGCCCGAGCTTCCATCAGCGCCCACCGAGCAGCCTGCCAGCACGTCCCGCATCGCGCCCGCGCCGCCGGCTTATGCGGCGCCAGAACCTGCTACTTTGCCCGTGACCATGGCGCCGGCACAAGCGAGTGCGCCGGACTACCGGCTGTTCAACGCTATTGGCCGGCTCAGCGATACACCGCCGCCGCCCTCGCAGCCGCAGGTAGCCAATACCACCCTGGCCATGCTGCGCAGCCGGATCGAGAACGCGCTGACAGATCCGCTGCCATTTCAGGGTATCGCCTCGCCGCCCCCCGCGGCTGCGGAGCCCGCGCCGCCCACGCTTCTGGCGGCCGGTGCCGTGACAGTTCCCCTTTCTGACGTTATGCGACTGATTGCCGCCGGCGCGTCGCCGCCGGCGTCACCATTCGAAGCATTTCGGTCTGCGCTTTCCGCGCAGCCCCCGAGGTAGAATGCCGGAGGCTCCATGCCCTTGATCATGTTCGCGTCCCCCAAGGGTGGCGTCGGCAAGACCACGATGACGGCGAACATCGCCGATGCGCTGCGCCGCAATGGGCGCCGCGTGTTGGTGGTGGATTTCGACCCGCAGAACACGCTGCGCCTGCATTTCGGTGTGCCGCTGACCGATACGGCAGGCTTCATGGCCGACCTGCCCAAGCGGCCCGATTGGCGCAATCTGGTGCGACAGACCGCCTCGGGCGTGATGCTGCTGCCGCATGGGGCCATTGATATTCGCGGCGCGCTCGGGCTGTCCTCGGCGCTGGAGCGTGACCCGGAATTGCTGGCCGCACCCTTGCGCGCAATCCTGGCCGATCCCGGCCTGCTGGTGATCGCCGATACCTCGCCCGGGCCTTCGCATTCGCTGAACCTGCTGGCGCCGCTGGCGAGCATGGTGGTTGCCGTGCTGATGGCCGATGCCACCTCCGCAGCCCTGGTGCCCGAGATCGAGAATGGTCGCTTCCTGGGCGCAGGCACCATGGCCGCTTTGTTCGCCGGCCGGCTGCGCGTGGTGCTGAACGGGGTGGACCCGAATGCGCGGCTGTCGCGCGCTTCGGCCGAGACCGTAGCCCGCCACCTGGGCCCGCGTCTGCTGGGGGCGATGTGCCGCGAGGAGGTGGTGGCCGAGGCGCTGGCCGCGCAGCGCCTGCTGCTGGACATCGCGCCCACCTCCCGCGCCGCTGAGGATCTTCGTGAAATAGCCCGCGGCATCGAGGCCGCGTTGCCGGCGGTGCCGGACGGGCTGCAAGCCGGCTGGGGTGCCCGATGACCGAAATCCACGCGCGCCACGAAAGGCTGGCGCGCTTGCCTTTGATGCGCTCCCGCCTGTTCGGTTGGATCTTCACGACGCTGGGCTTCCTGGCGGCGCTGGTCGTCATCATCGTGCCGGCCGAACCCGAGACGCAGATCTGGATCGCGCTCGGTGGTGTCGCGCTGTTCATGATCATCAACCGCTTCAAGGGCCGCACGATCAGCCTGCTGCTCTGCGCGATGAGCTGCATCATCTCGCTGCGCTACATCTATTGGCGCCTGACCGAGACACTGGACTATTCAGGCTTTTGGCAGACCTTCCTGGGCACCGGCCTGCTGATCGCCGAAGTCTATGCGATCATCGCGCTGGTGCTGTCCTATTTCCAGGTCGTGTGGCCGCTGGAGCGCAAGCCGGTCCCGCTACCCGACGACCCGGAAGAATGGCCGTCCATCGATGTCTTCATCCCGACCTATAACGAGCCGCTGGAAGTCGTCCGTCCTACCGTATTCGCGGCGCTGGCGCTGGATTGGCCGAAGCACAAGCTCAACGTCTATGTGCTGGATGACGGCCGGCGCGAGGAGTTCCGCCAATTCGCCGCCGAATGCGGCGCGGGCTACATCATCCGCCCGGACAACAAGGGTGCAAAGGCCGGCAACATCAATCATGCCCTGGCGCAGACCGACGGGGAATACGTCGTCGTCTTCGATTGCGACCACGTCTCCACCCGGGCCTTTCTGCAATTGACCGTGGGCTGGATGCTGCGCGACCGCAGCTTGTGCATGATCCAGACGCCACACTATTTCTACTCGCCCGACCCCTTCGAGCGGAACCTGGCCTCCGGCCAGCGCGTGCCCAATGAGGGGCTGTTGTTCTACGGCCTGATCCAGCAGGGCAATGATTTCTGGGGCGCGACCTTCTTCTGCGGCTCCTGCGCCGTGATCCGGCGCACCGCGCTGGAAGAGATCGGCGGCGTGCCGACCGAGACGGTGACCGAGGATTGCCACGCATCGCTGCGCATGCAGCGCGCCGGCTGGCGAACCGCCTATCTGCGCCTGCCGCTGGCCGCCGGTCTGGCAACCGAGCGGCTGATGTTGCATATCGGACAGCGAATGCGCTGGGCGCGCGGGATGATCCAGATCCTGCGAATTGACAATCCTTTGACCGGCCCGGGCCTCACGCTGGCACAGCGGCTTTGTTACTTCATGGCGATGTTCCATTTTCTCTTCCCGCTGCCGCGCTTTGTGTTCCTCACGGCGCCGCTGGCCTTCCTGCTTGTTGGGGAGAACATCATCGCTGCCTCGCCATTGGCGATCGTCGCCTATGCCGGGCCGCATATCGTGCACTCGGTGGTTACCGCTTCGCGCCTGCAGGCCAAGGTGCGCCACAGCTTCTGGTCCGAAATCTATGAGGCGGTGCTGACGGTGTATCTGCTGCCGGTCACGCTCGCCACGCTGCTTGACCCGCGCAAGGGCCGCTTCAACGTAACCGACAAGGGCGGCACGCTGGAGGAAGGTTATTTCGACCTTCGCGCCGTTGGGCCGAACATGGTGCTGGCGCTGTTCCTGATTGTGGGCGTGATGTCGGGCATCTACGGCCTGGCCGCCAACCCGCCGGCCAGTCTGGAATTCCAGGCCTATGCGCTGAATCTTATCTGGGCGACCCTGTGCCTGTTGACGGTGCTGGCCGGCCTCGCCGTGGGCCGCGAACGCCGCCAGGTGCGCGAACGCGCGCGCATTGGCGCCGAAGTGCCGGCCGCTCTCATTCTCTCCGACGGTCGCCGCATCGAAGGCGTGTCGGAAGACCTTTCGCTGGGCGGTGCCGCCTTGACCATGGAACGCCCGCTAGGGCTCGAGGAAGACCAACTCGTGACAATCGAACTGGATGTCGGCGGCGAAGCCGTGGCTGTGCCTGCCGAGGTGTTGCGCTGGCAGGATGGCCGGGCCCAATTGCGCTTCGTGCCGCAGGACCTGCGGGACGAAGGGCAGATTGTGCGCGCGGTGCTGGGCCGTGCCGATGCATGGGTAGATTGGGACGATATCCGCCCCGACCGGCCGCTGCGCAGCCTCAAGGAGGTGGCGGTCTCGATCGGCGGTCTGTTCGCCGGTGGCTCGCAATTCTCGTTCCGCCGCCGCGGTGGCGGCCAGGATCGCCAGGCCGCGCCGAGCAATCCGGCGCGCGGTGCCGCCATGCGGGCGGGTATTAGCCGGGCCGCGGCCATCCTGCTGGGCCTGGGGCTTGGCCTGGGTGCCTCGGGCGCGGCCGCACAGCAGCGCCCGGCGGCGGCACCGCCGGCACCGGCCGCGCTGGCGCCGATCGGCCAGGCGCCGGCCGGCACGCCGCAACTGCCGCCGGTGATCGACACCACGCCCATTCTGACCACGCAGCAGGGCGGCCCCAACGCCGCCGGCACGCGGCGCGAGACGCGCACGCTGCGCCAGCTTGGTCTGCGCGGCCCGATGCAGCTGCGCGGCGTGTCGGACCTGCAAGGCATCCTGTTCGGCGTGCGCGGCGATGAGGTGGTGACGGCCGCGACCCTGACGCTCTCCGGCGCCACTTCACCCGCGCTCATTCCGGAATTGTCGCAGATCGCGATCACGCTGAATGAGCAGTTCATCGGCGCGATCCAGCCCGACCGCTCGCGGCCATCCTTCGGCCCGCTGCAATTCCCCGTGAACCCGGTCTTCTTCGCCGACAATAACCGTTTGAATTTCCGCTTCTCCGGCCGTTATGCGGTGGAGTGCAACGACCCGCTCTCCGGCCTGCTCTGGTCCACCATCAGTGATACCGCGACGCTCGCGTTGACCCTCGAACGCCTGCCGCTGACGCGTGACCTGGCCCGCCTGCCCGAACCGTTCTTCGACCCGCGCCTGCTGCGCGAGCCGCTGAACCTGCCCATCATCATGAATGAGGCCGCGGGCAATGAGGCGGTGCGTGCCGCCGTCATCGCATCCTCCTGGTTCGCGGTGCAGGCCGATTATCGCGGTGCCTCCTTCCCGGTGCAGGCTTCGCTGCCTGAGCGCGGGAATGCCGTGGTCATCGCTGTCGGGCCTGACAGCGTGCCGGGCGTAACCCTGCCGCGCTTCGATGGCGCGACATTGGCGCTGGTGCAGAACCCCAATGACCCCTTCGGTCTGCTGCTGGTGATCGGCGGGCGCTCCGGCGCCGAAGCCGTCACCGCGGCCACCGCCATGGCGGTGGGCCGTGAGGCGCTGTCGGGTGAGCTGGCGCTGGTGCAGCCGCAGCAGTTGCAGCCACGCGCCGCCTATGACGCGCCGCGCTGGATCCGCACCGATCGCGCGGTGCGGCTTGGCGAGATCATGGACCCGTCGGAACTGCAGGCCTTCGGCTATGTGCCGGGGCCCATCAGCATTCCCTTCCGCACGGCGCCTGACCTCTACACCTGGCGCAACCGGCCGTTGCAGGCCGATATCCGCTTCCGCGCGCCGCCCGGGCCGGTGATGGATGTCTCGGTCTCGCGCCTTGATGTCGCGGTGAACGATGTCTACCTGCGCAGCCTGCCGCTGCGTGCGGGTGAATCCACCGCCTGGCCGTTCAACTGGATTTCACGCCAGATCGGCTCGGCGGAACGTACCGAAGCGCAATTCGGCCTGCCGCCCTGGATGATATTTGGCCAGAACGAGCTGCAGCTGCGCTTTGACATGCGCCCGCTGCACCGCGGCGATTGCGTGGCGGTGCCCGGCGATGTGCGTGCCTCGGTGGATCCCGACAGCACGATAGACCTCTCCACGGCGCACCGCTTCGCGACGCTGCCGAACCTGGCGCATTTCGTGGGTTCGGGCTTCCCCTTCACACGCCATGCCGATCTCTCGCGCAGTGCGTTGGTCCTGGCGGACCGGCCGAGCGCGCAGGAACTCTCGACGGCTCTCGGGCTGGTCGGCCGCATCTCGGCCATAGTCGGCTACCCGGCAGTGGGCCTGGCCATCGTGCGCCCCAATGCGCTGGACAGCGCGGCGGATCGCGACCTGCTTGTGGTCGGCGCGCTGGGCCGCCAACCGGCGCTGCAGACCCTGCTGCGCGACGGCCCGGTCATGGTCGAGGGCAACCGCGTATCAGTGAACCTTTCCGACCCGATCGGTGATTTCCGCGCCATCTTCGGCGGCGACCAGGCGCGCGCGCAGCGTGAACGCGTGGCCGCACAGCTGGCCGCCCCTGGAGAGGCGGTGGGCATGCTGGTGGGCTTCGAAAGCCCGCTGCGTGGCGGCCGTTCGGTCGTGGCGCTGACCGGCTCCACGCCTGCGGGCATGGACGCCATGCTGACCAGCCTGCGCGATGCCGAGCAGTTGCCGCGCATCCAGGGCGATGTCGCGGTGCTCTCAGGCGGCCGCGTGGAAGGCTTCCGCCTGGGTTCCACCTACAC
>JAPLOK010000231.1 GCA_026400775.1 Alphaproteobacteria bacterium
ATGATGTCCGCCTGGTTGGCGCGCGAGAGGCTCGCGATCACCGGCCCGTCCTTGGCGAAGCGTTTGGCGATGGATTGCACGCTCTCGAAATCGCCGGGGCTGGCGATGGCGAAGCCCGCCTCGATCACATCGACGCCGAGCTCGGTCAGCGTCTCGGCCATGCGCAGCTTCTCGTCGAGATTCATCGAGAAGCCGGGCGACTGCTCGCCATCGCGCAGCGTCGTGTCGAAGATATAGATGCGGCCTGGTTCGACCTGGCCGAAGCTTGGGTGGATGAAGGGCATGGTGATGGTCCTGCGTGGGTTTCTGGCGCGCGGCATCCTCGCCGCCGGGGCTACCCCCTGAGCGACGCGGCCATGCGGCCAGACGTCCCGCTCAGGGGCGCTGAAGTCGGAGAAGAAGAAGGAGGCCGAGCGGAAGCGCGGGGCGGGAGGCCCCGGAGATGCGCGCGAGCATGGCGTGCAGGTTCCGCATGGACCGCACACTAATCATGCCGCCCCTGCGGTGCAAGATGGACATCACGCCCGCCCCCCCGTCACACTGCGGCCCAAGAAAATCAGGAGGAAGCCCATGCGCCGTATCGTGCTCGCCCTGCTCTGCGCGCTCGCCTTGCCCGCCTCAGCCCAGGACTGGCTGCCCGACCGCCCGGTGCGCATCATCGTTCCCTTCCCGCCCGGCGGCGCCACCGACCTTATAGCCCGCATCTTCGCCGAGGCTGCCTCCCGCGACCTGCCGCATCGCTGGGTGGTCGAGAACCGCTCCGGCGCCAATGGCAATATCGGCATGGCCGCCGTCGCGCAGTCCACACCTGATGGCTTGACGCTGGGCGCCTGCACAGTCGGCAATTGCGCCATCAACGCCAGCATCTATGCCCGCATGCCCTATGATATCGAGCGCGACCTGGTGCCGGTCTTCTGGTCGGGCTCGGTGATCAATGTGCTGGTGGTCGCACCCGGCCACCCGGCGCGCGACTGGCCGCAATTCCTGGCTTGGGCACGGCAGCAGGGCTCGGCGGTGAACTACTCCTCCTCGGGCTTCGGCAGTTCCAACCACCTGCTGCCCGAATTGCTGAATGACCGGCTGCGCCTGCAATTGACCCATGTGCCGTTCCGCGGCGGCGCGCCTGGCATGCAGGCCGTCATGCAGGGTGCCACGCAGATGATGTTCGAGAATGTGCCCACGCTGATCGGCGCCATCCAGGGCGGGCAGTTACGACCGATTGTGGTCTCCGGCCGCGCGCGGGACGCGGCCCTGCCCAATGTCCCCACCCTGGCCGAGATGGGCGTGCCCAACGCCATTGTCGAACCATGGTTCGGCTACATGGCGCCGCGCGGCACGCCCCCTGCCGTCGTTGCCGGCCTCAACCGCCTGTTGGACCGCGCCAATGCCGAACCCGCCGTCCAGGAGCGTCTGCGCGCGCTGGGTGCGCGCCCCGAAGGCGGCCCGCCAGAACGCTTCGCCGCCCATGTGGGCCGCGAAATCGCGCAGTGGCGCGCGGTGGTCGAGGCCAACCGGATCGAGCGCATCAACGAATGACGCTCACGGCTTCGTGAGGCCACAAAAAGTAACCATTCATTCCGGTGATTGACCCGCCCGGGGCCGGGGATCATAGCTTGTCAGTGGACCTGCCCGTGCCAGCCGAATCGCATCTTTCCGTCGCCCGCCGCGTGCTCTCCCTGGAGGCCGAGGCGCTCTCGCTCCTGACCGACGCATTGGACCACCGCTTCGAAGCGGCGGTCGAGGCGCTGGCGGGTGCTACCGGGCGCGTCGTCGTCTCGGGCATGGGCAAGTCCGGGCATGTCGGGCGCAAGATCGCGGCCACCATGGCATCCACCGGCACGCCGGCCATGTTCGTCCATCCGGGCGAGGCCAGCCATGGCGATCTGGGCATGATCCTCGCCGGCGATGTGGTGCTGGCACTGTCGAACAGCGGCGAGACGCAGGAACTCTCCGACCTGGTCGCGCATACCCGGCGCTTCGGACTGACGCTGGTCGCCATCATCGGCCGTGCCGAATCCTCGCTGGCACGCGACGCGGATGTGGCGCTGGTGCTGCCGGCAGCAGCGGAAGCCTGCCCAATGGGCCTGGCCCCCACCACCAGCACCACCATGCAGATGGCACTGGGCGACGCGCTCGCCGTCGCATTGCTCACCCGCCGCGGCTTCACGCCGGCCGATTTCCGGATGTTCCATCCCGGCGGGAAGCTGGGCGCGCAGTTGATGCGCGTGGAACAGCTGATGCACAGCGACATGCCGCTGGCCGCGCCCGCCATGCGGATGGACCAGGCGCTGGTGGCCATGACCGCCGGCCGCTTCGGCTGCCTGGGCATTGTCGAGGAAGGCCGCCTCGCCGGCATCATCACCGATGGCGATTTGCGCCGCGCGTTGAAATCCGGCGGCGATCTGCTGGCGCGCGACGCGGCCAGCGTCATGACCCGCGGTGTGCGCACCGCGCGGCCCGACATGCTGGCCGCCGAAGCGCTGCGCCTGATGAACGAGCGCAGCATCACCGCACTGTTCGTGGTCGATGCGCAGGGCGCGCCGGTCGGCATCCTGCACATCCATGATCTGCTGCGCATAGGTGTCGCGTGAGCGCGGCCCGGCCCCATCGCCCTGCCCCAGCGGGCCTTCCCGAGCGCCCGCGCGAGACGATCGCCGCGCGGCTCGCGATGCCCACGCGCTCTCGTGCGCGGGTGCTGCCCTCGGCCGGCGCCTTGGCGCGACGCCAGGCGGTGATGCGCGCGCTGCGCGTGGTATTGCCGGGGATGGGTTTCGCGCTGCTCACATTGCTGCTGCTGTGGCCCGAATTGGAGGGCAAGGAGAACCGCCTCTCCTTCCGCCAGGGCACCGGGGTTGCCGCCGCGCATGTCTCGCAGCCGCTCTTTCAGGGCACGGATGAGCAGCGCCGCCCCTACACCATCAGCGCCGAGATGGCGCAGCAGGTGCAGGGCCGCGGCGGCCCGGGCGCGGAGGTGGTGGCGCTGACCGGGCCGCGCGCCGACATCACCCTGACCGATGGCGCATGGCTGCTGCTGGAAGCCCGCGCGGGCGAATATGACCGCGGCCGCAATCTGCTGGAACTGACCGGCGACGTGACCCTGTGGCACGATGCCGGCACGCGCTTCCATACCCAGGCCGCGACGCTGGACCTCGCCGCCGGCAGCGCCAACGGCCCCACACCCATCGAGGCGACCGGCCCCTTCGGCAGCATCACCGGCGAGGGCTTCGAAATCCGCGAACGTGGTGCCGCCATCATCTTCACCGGCCGCGCGCGTGCCGTGCTGGAAGGCGAGGCGCGGTGAGGCGCCTGGCGCTGCTGCTGTGCCTCGCGGCCGGCGTGCCCCCCCCCCTTGGGCAGGCGCAGGGCATCGACCTCTCGCGCGGCGGGCCGATCGACATCCAGGCGCAGGATGGCATCGAATGGCGGCAGGAACAGCGCGTGGTGGTGGCCCGCGGTGGCGCACGCGCGGTGCGCGACAATGTGACGCTGAATGCCGAACGGCTGCTCGCGCGCTATCGCGGCCAGGGCGCTGCGGCCGGTACGCCACTGACCGGCGGCAACCAGATTTGGCGGCTGGAGGCCGAGGGCGGCGTGCGCATCGCCACCCCGTCCGATACCGCGACCGCTGATCGCGCCGTCTATGACATGGACCAGGCGGTGCTGGTGCTGACCGGCCGCGAGCTCACGCTGACCACGCGCGAACAGCGGATCACCGCGCGCGACAGCCTGGAGTACTGGTCCAATCGCCGCATGGCGGTGGCGCGCGGCAATGCCGTGGTGGTCACCAATGATGGGCGCAGGCTGGGTGCGGACACGCTGGTCGCCTATCTGCCGCCCGAGGGTGCCGCGCGCCCGGCCAACACCGGCGCCCCCCCAGCGCGCGGCCAGCTCGACCGCGTGGAGCTGTTCGGCAATGTCGAAATCCGCACCGCCACCGAAGTGGTGCGCGGTGATCGTGCCGTCTATTCGGCCGAGAGCGGCATCGCCCGGCTAGTCGGCAATGTGCGCATCACGCGCGGGGAATCCCAGGTCAATGGCCAGGAAGCGGTGGTGAACCTGGTCACGGGCGTCTCGCGCCTGGTGGGTGGCGGCGCGGGCAGCACGCGCGTGCAAGGTGTGATCACCCCACAGTCGGGGCCGCGATGAACGCACTGGCCGCCATCGAAGGCTCGGGCGGGCTGGTCGCGCGCGGACTTGGCAAGCGCTACCGTAAGCGCCCCGTGGTGCGCGGCGTGTCACTGGAATTGCGGCGGGGTGAGGCGGTGGGGCTGCTCGGGCCCAATGGCGCGGGCAAGACCACCACCTTCACCATGATGACCGGCCTGGTGCAGCCCGATGAGGGCACGGTGCATCTGGACGGCCATGACGTGACCATGCTGCCCATGTATCGCCGCGCGCGGCTGGGCCTGGGTTACCTGCCGCAGGAGGCCAGCGTGTTCCGCGGCCTGTCGGTGGAGGACAATATCCGCGCGGCGCTGGAAGTGGTGGAACCGCTGCGCGACCGGCGCGAGCAAATGCTGAATGCGCTGCTGGCCGAATTCGGCATCGCGCATCTGCGCCGCACGCCGGCGATGGCGCTGTCGGGCGGCGAACGCCGGCGCTGCGAGATCGCGCGTGCTTTGGCGACGCAGCCCAACTATATCCTGCTGGATGAGCCGCTGGCCGGCATCGACCCGATCGCGGTGGGCGAAATCCGCGACCTGGTGAAGCACCTGAAAACCCGCGGCCTGGGCGTGCTCATCACCGACCATAATGTGCGCGAGACGCTGGAGATCATCGATCGCGCCTATATCCTTCATGACGGGCAGGTGCTCATGGAAGGGACACCTCGGGACATCGTCGCGCATGAAGGTGTGCGGCGGGTCTACCTTGGGGAAAGGTTTAGTCTGTAAGCTCCCGCCCGAGTTTCATTTTGGCCGGATCAAGACAGGATGTCTCTGGGCCCGCGGCTAGACCTGCGGCAATCGCAATCGCTGGTGATGACGCCGCAGCTGCGGCAGGCGATAGCGTTGCTGCAAGCCACGAACCTCGATGTGGCCGCCTTCGTGGAGGAGGAGCTTGAGCGCAACCCGCTGCTGGAACGCGCGGACAGCGCGACGGCGGCGATACCCGAAAGCCGCGATGACCGCGCGGCCGATGGCCTGGCCGAAGCACCCACGCCCAAGGATTCCGCAGAGATCGCGGCCAGCGACACGCTGACTGATGGCGCGCTGGATGCCGATTGGTCGAATATGATCGACACCGGGGAGGCGTTTCAGCCCGCGATCGGCGGCGACGGCGGGTTCGATACGGATGAGCTTGGCACCGTCGAGGATCTGGGCGGCCCCGGCCCGTCCCTGCGCGAGAACCTGGCGCAACAGATCCGCCTGACCTTCGATGACCCCCAGGAACAGCTGATCGCCGGCGCGATGCTGGCCATGCTCGAACCCTCTGGGCGCCTGCAGATGGATGTGGCGGCGATGGCTGCGCGGCTGGGCTGCCCGCCCGCCCGGGTGGAGGCGGTGCGGCGCCGCCTGCAACGGCTGGACCCACCGGGCATGTTCGCCGCCAACCTCGCGGAATGCCTCGCCGCGCAACTGGCCGAGCAGAACCGGCTGGACCCGGCCATGCAGGCACTGCTGGACAATCTAGAGATGCTGGCCCGCCGCGATCTGGCCGGGCTGCAGGCCAGCTGCGGCGTGGATGCCGAGGACCTGGCCGAGATGATCGCCGAGCTCAAGCGCCTGGACCCCAAGCCCGGCGCCGGCATGGACGGCCCGCCGGCGACCATCGTGCAGCCCGATGTTCTGATGCGCCCCGGCCCCGATGGTGGCTGGCTTTTGGAACTGAACCCCGAGACCATGCCCCGCGTCCTGGTCCGCCAGGGCTTCGCGGCGCGCGCGCTGGTCTCCACCCGCGACAAGGACAGCCGCGCCTTCATCCAGGACAAGCTCGCCACCGCCAATTGGCTCGCGCGCAGCCTGGAGCAGCGGGCCAACACCATCCTGAAGGTGGCGGCCGCCATCGTGCAGCGCCAGGACGCCTTCTTTCGCCATGGCGTTGAATTCCTGAAGCCTTTGATCCTGCGGGACATCGCGACCGAGGTGGAGCTGCACGAAAGCACCGTCTCGCGCGTCACCTCCAACAAGTACATCGCCACCCCGCGCGGCACGCTGGAGTTGAAATTCTTCTTCACGCAGGCCATCGCCGGCACCGCCGGGGGCGAATCGGTGAGTGCCGCGGCTGTGCGCTCACGCATCAAGTCATTGATCGACAAGGAAACTGCCTCGGCCATTCTCTCCGACGACCAAATTGTTACGATTTTGCGCCAAGAAGGCGTGGACATTGCCCGCCGTACCGTGGCCAAATATCGGGACGCGCTGCGCATACCATCATCGGTGCAACGCAAGCGCGACAAGGAGGGAAAGGCCGTTTCGGCCTGAGGCGCATCGCCCCCGGCCCGCGGCACTTCCCGCAGGCAGGAGGATGAGTGCCCTATGCATATCACCGTGGCTGGCAAAAGCGTGGACACTGGCGACGCTCTGCGTTTCCATGTCGAGCAGGGCTTGAACACCATCGCGTCGAAGTATTTCGACCATGCGATGGAGGCGCGGGTCGTGTTCAGCCGCAATCGCGGCCAATTCCTCTGTGACATCAACATGCATGCCGGCCGCAACCTGACCATGCAGGCCGAAGGTGAGGCGCCCGATGCGCACCGCGCCTTCGAGGCCGCAGCCGAACATCTGGGCAAGCGCTTGCGCCGCTACCGACGACGCGTGAACGAACATGCCCGCGGCCAGGCGCACTTGCGCGCCGCCGGCCCGCCTCGCCAGGCCAGTTTGCGCGAAGCTGCCGAGACGCCGATGGATGACGACGCCGAGGAAAAGGCCGACGCCGCCCACGCCATGGTGGTGGCCGAGCGCCCGGAATTCGTCATGCAACTGACCGTGGGCCAGGCCGCGATCCGGCTGGAAACCGCGGCCACCCCGGTGCTGCTGTTCCGCAACAGCGCATCGGGCGTGATCAACGTCGTGTACCGGCGCCAGGATGGGCATGTGGGCTGGCTGGATCCTGGGCAGGCCTGAGACGCGTGATGCGTTGAGGCGCTTCGCCGAAAACGCTGAATCACGCCCCAGCCAAGGCTGGATTGACGCCGGCCCGCGCTGCTTCAAGCTGCGCGGGCCGGCAAAGCCCGGCGGGAGGAACTGCAATGGGGCCGCTTGCCGGGCTGCGCGTGATCGAGATGGCCGGCATCGGGCCCGGCCCGTTCTGCGCCATGCTCCTGGCCGATATGGGCGCGCAGGTGATCCGCGTGGAGCGCCGCGAAGGCGCGCCCGGTTCGCGCAAGGATGTGACGGGGCGCGGGCGGCGCTCGGTGGCACTCGACCTGAAATCGCCGGCGGCGCGCGACGCGGTGCTACGCCTCGTGGTAGGCGCCGATGCGCTGCTGGAAGGCTTCCGGCCAGGCGTGATGGAGCGCCTGGGCCTGGGGCCGGAACCCTGCCTGAAGGCCAATCCCCGCCTGGTCTATGGCCGCATGACCGGCTGGGGGCAAAGCGGCCCCTATGCGCCGACAGCCGGGCACGACATCAACTATATCGCCATTTCCGGCGCGCTGGACGCCATAGGCACGACGGAAACGCCGGTGCCGCCCCTGAACCTGGTGGGTGATTACGGCGGCGGCGGAATGCTGCTGGCCATGGGGATGTTGGCGGCTCTGCTGCACGCCGCGCGCAGCGGCCAGGGCCAGGTGGTGGATGCGGCGATGAGCGATGGCGCCGCACTGCTGATGGCGCCCATCTATGGCATGCGCGCAGCCGGCCGCTGGGGCGCGCCGCGAGGGGCGAACCTGCTGGATGGCGGCGCGCCGTTCTACGGCGTGTATGCGTGTGCGGACGGCAGGCACCTCTCGGTGGGGCCGATCGAGCCGCAATTCTTCGCGGAGTTCCTGCGCAGGCTGGGACTGCCAACGGAGGATTTCGCCGCGCGCGATGACCGCGCCCATTGGCCCGCGCTGCGGGCGCGGATTGCAGCGGCGCTGGCCGCGCGGACGCGCGATGATTGGGCCGCGATCTTCGATGGCTCCGATGCCTGCGTGGCGCCGGTGCTGTCCATGGCCGAGGCGCCGGCGCACCCGCACAACGCCGCGCGGGGCACGTTTTTCGAACGCGACGGCGTGGTGCAACCAGCACCCGCGCCAAGGTTCTCGGCGACACCCTCCGCACCCGGCGCGCCCGCGCGGCTGCGCGGGGAGGATGGGCGCGCCGTGCTGCAGGAGGCCGGGTTTTCGGCCGAGGAGATTACCGCATTGCTGGCATCTGATCGCCCTGGCGCCAATGCGCCGGCGCGTGAATCAGCCGCCCAACAGCCCGGAGAGACTTGATGGACACCGCCCTGCCCCGCGCCCGCGTGCGCCGCGTCTATACCGCCGAGCACGAGATGTTCCGCGACCAGCTGCGCCGCTTCGTGGACCGCGAGATCGCACCACACCACCGGCAATGGGAACGCGACGCCATCGTGCCGCGCGCGCTGTGGCGCCGCGCCGGCGAGCAGGGCTTTCTCTGCCCCATGCTGCCCGAGGAATTCGGCGGCGCGGGCGGCGATTTCGGCCATAGCGCGATCGTGGTGGAGGAGCTGGCACGGGTGAACGCCTCGGGCGTCGCGTTCCAGCTGCACAGCGATATCGTGGTGCCGTATTTCCACGCCTACGCGACGGAGGCGCGGCGGCGGGAATGGTTGCCGAAGATGGTCTCGGGCGAGATGATCGGTGCCATCGCCATGACCGAGCCGGGCATGGGGTCGGACCTGAAGGCGGTGCGCACCAGCGCGCGGCGCGATGGGGACCAATGGGTGATCAACGGTTCCAAGACCTTCATCTCCAATGGGCAGAATTGCGGCATCGTGATCGTGGTCTGCAAGACCGACCCGGAGGCCGGGCGGCGCGGGATTTCCTTGATCGCCGTGGAGGAAGGCACGCCCGGTTTCACGCGCGGCCGCAACCTCGAGAAGATCGGGATGCACGCGCAGGATACGTCGGAACTGTTCTTCCAGGATGTGCGCGTGCCGGTGGAGAACCTGCTGGGTGCTGAGAATCGCGGCTTCCACCAGCTGATGCACCAGCTGCCGCAGGAGCGGCTGATCATCGCCATCCGCTCGGCCACCAGCATGGAATGTATGCTGGAGAAGACTGTGGCCTATGCGAAGGAGCGGCGGATTTTCGAACAGACAGTGTTCGATTTCCAAACGCATCGCTTCACGCTGGCCGCCGCGAAGGCCGAAATCCAGATGTTCCGCGTCTACGTCGATGACTGCATCGCGCGGCACATGCAGGGCGAACTCAGCGCCGAAGAAGCCGCGGCCACCAAGCTGCTGGGAACCGAGATGCAGAACAAATGGCTGGACGCCTTCCTGCAGATCCATGGCGGCTATGGCTATATGGCCGAATACGAGATCGGCCGCGCCTGGGCGGATGCGCGGGTGGGCCGCATCTACGGGGGTAGCAGCGAGGTGATGAAAGAGATTATTGCTCGCACATTATAAGAACGCTTCGGGAGACAACGTCATGCACCGCCGCCACCTTCTGAGTGCGCTCGCCGCGCCCGCTTTCGCGCCCGGCATCGGGCAAGCGCAGGGCTTTCCGAACCGCCCCATCACCATCCAGATCAGCTTCCCCGCCGGCGGCGCGACCGATGTGCAGATGCGCAGCTTTGCCGAAGCCGCGACCCGCACCTTTGGGCAAACCGTGCTGATCGAAAACCGCCCCGGTGGCGGTGGCACCCTGCCGGCTGCCAATATGCGCAATGCCAGGCCTGATGGTTACACGCTGGCGCAATTCGCGCTGCCGGCCATTCGCCTGCCCTTCATGCAGCGCATGGCCTTCAACCCGCGCACCGACTTCACGCCGATCATCCATCTGACCGGCTATCTCTTTATGGTCTGCGTGCGCGCCGAGAGCCCGTACCGGACATGGGCCGAGTTGGTGGCCGATGCACGCCGCCGCCCCAATGATGTGCGCCTGGGCAATACCGGCGCCAATGGCACCCCGCATCTGACGCTGATCGAACTGGCCGAGCGCGAGCGCATGGAGGTGACCCACGTGCCCTTCCGAGGCGAGGGCGATGCCGTGCCAGCGCTGATCGGCGCGCATATCGAGGGCTCGGCCACCGGTTCGGGCGTGTTGCAGCTGATCGCCGAGGGGCGCCTGCGCGCACTGAATGTCTGGTCGCGCAACCGTTCGCCCAAGCTGCCGGATGTGCCGACGCTGCGCGAGTTGGGCCACGACATGACCGTGACCAGCCCTTATGGCGTGGTCGGGCCGCTGGGCATGGAGCCGGCGGTGGTGGCGCGCCTGCATGAGGGCTTCCGCATCGCGCTGCATGACGCCGCGCATGTCGCGACGCTCGAGCGGCTCGACATGCCGCTGGAATACCTGAACAGCGCCGACTACGGCGCCTTCATCCTGCGCACCGCCGATGAGGAGGAGCGCCGCGTCCGCCGCCTGGGCCTGAGCGCGGGCTGATGTTCGCGCCTGACCTGTTCGCGGGCGCGCGGGTGCTGATCACCGGCGGCGGAACGGGTCTTGGCCGCATGATGGCCGAGACGCTGCTGGCGCATGGCGCCTCGGTCGAGATCTGGGGCCGGCGCGCGCCGGTTCTGGAAGCGACGGCGGCCGAGATGAACGCGGCGCATCCTGGCCGCGCGCATTGGCAGGCGGTGGACATCAAGGACCATGACGCGGTGGAGGCCGCTGTCGCGCGCAGCATGGCCGAAGGCCGCGCGCCGACCGCGCTGATCAACAACGCGGCAGGGAATTTCGTCAGCCGCACGGAAGACCTCTCGCCGCGTGCCTTCCGCGCGATTTCGGACATCGTGCTGCACGGCACCTTCAGCGTGACCCAGGCGGTGGGCAAGCACTGGATCAAGGCCGGCACCGGCGGTGCCGTGGTGACCATCGTCGTCACCTGGGTCTGGACGGGAGCGCCCTTCGTGGTGCCGTCCGCCATGAGCAAATCGGCGCTGCATGCGATGACCAAGTCGCTCGCCGTCGAATGGGGGCGCCACGGCATCCGGCTGAACTGCATAGCACCCGGCACCATCCCGACCGAGGGCATGTTCGCCCGCCTGCGGCCCGGCGAGAACGACCCCAGCGCCAAGGCGGCCGCGGTGAACCCGCTGGGGCGCGTGGGCACGGCCGATGATATCGGCAATCTCGCGGCCTTCCTGCTCTCACCCGGGGCAGGCTGGATCTCAGGCCAGACCATCGCGCTGGATGGCGGCAATTGGCTGCGCAATGGCGGCGGCTTCACCAACTACCTGGATTGGGGCGATGCGCAGTGGGACGAGGCACGGGCGCGCATCAAGGCGCGCACGGCGGCTGACAAGGCGCAGCGTTAGCTGACAGGCCGATTCACCGATCACCTGATCGGATCGGACCTTGCTTACGGGCCGATTCACCGAATGGGCCTGGCGGCCCGATCGGATTGGACCTTCGCGCGGGTTGCGCCGCGCCACCCCAGGGGCATAAGGTCCGCCCGATTGAGGCAGCGAAGGCAAGGCAATGTCCGACAGTTTTGATGTGATCGTCATCGGCGCCGGCCCCGGCGGCTATGTCTGCGCGATCCGCGCGGCGCAACTGGGCATGAAGGTGGCCTGCGTGGAAAAGCGCGCCACGCTGGGCGGCACCTGCCTGAATGTCGGCTGCATCCCGTCGAAGGCGCTGCTGCAAAGCTCCGAGCATTTCGAGGAGGCGCTGCACAAGCTGGCCGATCACGGCGTGGGCGTGGGGCAGGTGACTCTCGACCTGGCGCGCATGCAGGCGCGCAAGGGCGAGGTGGTCAGCGCCAACGTCAAGGGCGTGGAATTCCTGTTCAAGAAGAACAAGGTGACCTGGCTGAAGGGCGAGGGGCGGATCGACGCCCCCGGCCGCTTGATGGTCGATGGCACGGAATACGCGGCCAAGCACATCATCATCGCGACCGGCTCCGAGAGCATCCCACTGCCCGGCGTGGCGGTGGATGAGAAGCGCATCGTGACCAGCACCGGCGGGCTGGAGCTGGAGAGCGTGCCCAAGCACCTGGTGGTGATCGGCGGCGGCTATATCGGGCTGGAGCTGGGCAGCGTGTGGCGGCGCCTGGGTGCCGAGGTGACGGTGGTGGAATTCCTGGACCGCTTGGTGCCGGCGATGGACACCGAGGTGGGCAAAGCCTTCGAGCGCATCCTGCTGAAGCAGGGCGTGAAGCTGCGGCTGAAGACCAAGGTGATGGGCGCCAAGGCGGATGCGACGGGCGTGGACATCACGCTGGCGCCTGCCGCCGGTGGGGCGGAGGAGACGCTGCGCGCGGATGTGCTGCTGGTGGCGATCGGGCGCCGCCCCCACATCGCGGGGCTTGGGCTGGATTCGGCGGGTGTGGCGCTGGATGAACGCGGGCGCATCGCGGTGGATGCGCATTTCGCGACGAATGTGCCGGGCATCTGGGCGATCGGTGATTGCATCGCCGGGCCGATGCTGGCCCACAAGGCCGAGGAAGAGGGTGTCGCCCTGGCCGAAACGCTGGCGGGCCAGCATGGCCATGTGAATTACGGCGTGATCCCGGGCGTGGTCTACACTTGGCCGGAAGTGGCCAGCGTGGGCGAGACCGAGGAACAGCTCAAGGCCCGCGGCGTGGCCTATAAGGTGGGCAAGTTCCCCTTCATGGCCAATGGCCGGGCGCGCGCGATGGGCGATACGGATGGCTTCGTGAAGCTGCTATCGGACAAGGGCACGGATCGGCTGCTCGGCGCGCATATCATCGGGCCTGATGCGGGCACCTTGATCGCCGAACTGGCGCTGGCCATGGAATTCGGCGCAAGCGCCGAGGATGTGGCGCGCACCTGCCATGCGCATCCGTCGCTGAACGAGGCGGTGAAGGAAGCAGCCCTCGCGGTGGATGGGCGCGCGCTGCATATCTGAGCGCCAGCCCCAGGCTCAGAACAGCGCCATCTGCGCCGGTTCCGCACGCTGCGCCAGCGGCGCGCGGAATTGCGAGCAATCAAGGTCCCGCGTGGCACCCTGGCGGCGGTCCATGCCCAGCGCCGCGATGGCCCGCGTGAAGCGCGCGGCCAGCATCTCCGCATAGGGGCCGGTGCCCTTCTGCCGCTCGCCGAATTTCGCCTGGTAGAGCGCGCCGCCGCGGGTTTCGCGCACCAGCGCCAGCACGCGGCGCGCGCGGTCGGGGTAGTGGCGGATCAGCCATTCCTCGAAAAGCTGCTTCAGCTCCAGCGGCAGACGCAGCAGCACATAGCCCGCGCGGGTGGCGCCGGCACGGGCGCCCGCGGACAGGATGCTCTCAAGCTCCGCGTCATTGAGCCCCGGGATCATGGGGGCGGCCAGGATGGCGGTGGGGATGCCGGCACGCGCCAGGGCCTCGACCGTCGCCAGCCGGCGGGTGGGACTGGCCGCGCGCGGTTCCATGCGGCGCGCGAGCTCCCCGTCCAGCGTGGTGATGGAGATCGCCACCTGTGCCAGGCCACGGTTGGCCATGCGCGAAAGGATATCGAGGTCGCGCAGCACCCCTTGCGATTTGGTGACCACGGTCACGGGGTGGTTGAACCGCTCCAGCACTTCCAGCACCTGGCGGGTCAGGGTGAGCTTGCGATCGATCGGCTGGTAGGGATCGGTGTTGGCGCCAAGGGCCACCGGGCGGGGCTCATAGCCCGGGCGGCACAGCTCGCGCTCCAGCAGCGCCGGCAGGTCGGGCTTGAAGAGCAGCCGCGTCTCGAAATCCAGGCCCGGCGAATAGCCCAGCTGCGCGTGGCTGGGCCGGGCATAGCAATAAACGCAGCCATGCTCGCAGCCGCGGTAGGGGTTCAGCGAGCGGTCGAAGCCCAGATCAGGGCTGTCATTGTAGGACAGCGCAGACTTCGCCGCATCCCGCATGACCTGTGTGGGCAAGGGCGGCAGGTCGGCCAAATCCTCGGCCAGCGTGCCCCAGCCATCGTCCAGCGCCTCAACCGACGCCGCTTCGTACCGGTTCGCCGGGTTGGTCAGCGCGCCCCGCCCCTTGCGCTCGGCGCCCGGGATGGCGAAGCCTGTGCGCGATTGTTGGCCGGCGTCATGCACCGCCGGCCGGCGCGGGGAAGGTTGACCCCATAGGAGACCATCGGGCATGACCACAACCTCCGCGCTGTTCGTGTTCTGTTCGCAAACACCTTAACCAACATGGCGACGAGGCGTCAAGAACAAGTTGTGAACATTGTGATCCCCGCCTGGAACGCGGCCGCGAGCCTGCCCGCCACGCTGGATAGCCTGGCCGAGGCCGGCTGTCCGATCATCCTGGCGGATGCCGCCAGCCCCGACGGCACGGCGCAACTGGCTCAATCCATGGGCGTTCAGGTGGTCCAGGCGCCACGCGGGCGGGGCGCGCAACTGGCCACAGGCATCGCTGCCACCACCGCCCCCTGGCTGCTGCTGCTGCATGCCGATACGCGGCCTGAGCCGGGCTGGTGGCAGGCCACCCAGGGCTTCATGGCGGGTGGCCCTGGCGTGGGATACTTCGATTTCACGCTGGACAGCGATGCCCCCGCAGCGCGGCGGCTGGAACGCGTCGTGGCTTGGCGCTGCCGGCGCTTCGCCCTGCCCTATGGCGACCAGGGGCTGCTGATCCATCGCGACCTGCTGGAACACGCCGGCGGCATCCACCCGCTGCCGCTGATGGAAGATGTGGATCTCATCCGAAGGCTGCGCCCGCTGCGGCCGGAGCGGATCGGGGTGCGGGCCATGACATCGGCCGCGCGGTTCGAGCGTGGTGGCTATGTCAGGCGCCCGGCGCGCAACCTGATCTTCCTGGCTGCCTGGCTGGCTGGCGTACCGCCGCGGGTGCTGGCACGTTGGTATTGAACGGGGAAACGATATGGAATTGCCACTCAAGGGCGTGCGCGTCATCGAAGTCGGCCAGGCCCTGGCCGCGCCCTTGGCCGGCGCCGTGCTGGCCGATCTTGGCGCCGATGTCATCAAGGTTGAAAAGCCCGATGGCGGCGATGATGCCCGCCTCTGGGGCCCGCCCTATGGTCCGGATGGGGTGACCAGCCTGTATTTCCACGGCCAGAACCGCTCCAAGCGCGGCATCACCCTGGACCTGAAACTCGATGCCGACCGTGAGGCGCTGCACAGCCTGTGCGAGAACGCCGATATCCTGATCCAGAACCTGCGCCCGGGCGTGGTGGATGAAATGGGTATCGGCCCCGAGACCATGCGCGCCCGCCACCCGCGGCTGATCTACTGCTCCATCTGGGCCTTCGGCGACCGTGGCCCGATGAAGATGCGGCCCGGTTTCGACCCGCTGCTGCAAGCCTATGGCGGCATGATGAGTGTCACCGGCAAGCCCGACGGCCCGCCCAATTTCTGCGGCGCCTCGATCAACGACAAGGCAACCGGCCTGTTCCTGAGCATCGGCGCGCTGGCGGCATTGCGAAAGCGCGACGCGACCGGCCAGGGCTGCGTGATCGACACCTCCCTGTTTGAGATCGCGGCCTTCTGGGTGGAGGGGCAGATCAACCAATATGTCGCGACCGGCCAGGTGCCCAAGCGCCATGGCACGGGGGCGGCGGTGATCGTGCCCTATCAGGTCTTCGAATGCGCCGACCAACCACTGGTCCTGGCGGCCGGCAATGACCGCCTCTGGGCACGCGCGGCCGCGGTGCTGGGCCATCCTGAATGGGCCGAGGATCCGCGCTTCGCCAAAAGCGCTGACCGCGTGCGCAACAAGGCAGCACTGGTCCCCTTGCTGGCCGCCGAATTCGTCAAGCGCCCACGCGATGAATGGGTCGCGGCATTGGAGGCGAAGGGCGTGCCCTGCTCGCCCGTCAACGATATCGGCCAAGTGGCCGATAGCGCGCAGATGGCCGCAATGGAACTGCTGGGCGACCTGCCCGATGGCGGGCCGCGCATTGTGAACCTGCCGCTCGCCTTCGATGGCGTCCGCCCTCGGCCCAGCCGGGACGCGCCGGGCCTTGGGGCGCATAATCGGGAATTGCTGGGGCGCGACTGAAGGCGGGGCTCAGCCCCCCATCGCGCCAGGCCGGCTGCGCCGCGCCAACACGCCGGCCTGCGCGGATCAATCCGCGCGGATATTGGCCGCGCGGATGACCTCGCCAAAGGTGCGATGCTCGGCCGCGACCAGCGCCTGCACCTCGGCCGGCGTGGTGGGGGCGGGGATATTGCCCTGGCCGGTCATGCGCTCCACCAGCGCCGGCGCGCGCAGCACCGCTCCCGCACTGGTCGCCACACGGTCGACCGCAGCACCCGGCGTGCCGCGCGGCGCGAAGAGACCGAACCAGTTGTCGAAGGCGAAATCCGCCAGGCCCAGCTCGCCGCTGGTCGGCACATCGGGCAGCACCGAGGAACGTCGCTCGGCGGCCACCATGATGCCGCGCAAACGCCCGGCCTGGATATGCGGCGCGATCGAGGGCAGCGGGTCCATGATGGCGGGGATACGCCCTGCCAACACTTCGGGAATGGCGGCCGCGCTGCCGCGGAAATGCACGCTGGTCATGGGCGTATTGGTGCGGCGGGCAAGCAGTTCCATCACCACATGCAGCAGGCTGCCGGAACCCGCGGTGGCGTAGTTCAGGCCACCCGGCGCGCGCCGCGCCTCGGCCAGGAAGCCCACATAATCCTGCGCCGCGAAGGCCGGGTTCACGGCCAGCGCGATATCGGCGCGCGACACCCGCGTGACGCCGACCAGGTCGCGCAGCGGGTCGAAGCTCATGCCCTGGTAGGTGTGCGGGTTGATGGTGATCTGGCCGCAATAGGCCATGAGAAGAGTACTGCTATCGGCGGGAGCACGAGCCACGAATTCGCTGGCCAGATTGCCGCCGGCGCCGGGACGGTTATCGACCACCACGGGCGTGCCCCAGGCCTCCTGCAGGCCGGTCGCGATCAGCCGCGCCGTCACATCCGTCAGCCCGCCGGCGGCGAAGCCCACGATGATGCGCGTGGTGCGGTCCTGCGCCAGGGCAGGCATGGCAAGGGCGGCGGGGGCGGCGAGCAGGACGCGGCGATGCATGGGCGATCTCCTGATGAAGGCGCTCGGATAACCAGGGCCGACGCGGTGCGCAATGGTTCCGTGCGCGCACCCGCGCAAAGCTTCCGGGCGCGCACCCGCGCAACGGTTGCGCGCGCGCGGCCGCGATGGCACGGAACGGCTAATGCTGCGGCTGACCGAAATCCGCCTGCCCCTGGACCATCCACCGGCCGCGCTGGCCGATGCGGTGCGCGAACGGCTGGGTGTCGCACCGCTGACCTGGCAGGTGGCGCGGCGCGGCTTCGATGCGCGGCAGAAGCGCGACATCAAGCTGGTCTATTCGATCGATGCGACACTGGCCGATGAGGCGCCCTTGCTCGCGCGCGAGGACCAGCGCATCCGCCCGGCTCCTGACATGCGCTACCAATTCGTGGCCCGCGCGCCGGATGGGTTCGTGGAACGGCCGGTGGTGGTGGGCACCGGGCCGTGCGGGATTTTCGCGGCCCTGCTGCTGGCGCAGATGGGCTTCCGCCCGATCATCCTCGAGCGCGGCCAGCCCGTGCGCATCCGCACCAAGGACACCTGGGGGCTCTGGCGGCGCCATGCGCTGAAACCCGAATCCAATGTGCAGTTTGGCGAGGGCGGCGCCGGCACCTTCTCCGACGGCAAGCTTTACAGCCAGATCCGCGACCCGCTGCTGCATGGCCGCAAGGTGCTGACCGAATTCGTCAAGGCCGGCGCGCCGGAGGAGATCCTCTTCGTCTCCAAGCCGCATATCGGCACCTTCCGGCTGGTGAGCGTGGTCGAGGCCATCCGCGCGGAGATCGAGGCGCTGGGCGGCGAATACCGCTTCGGCACGCGCATGGAGGAAGTGCTGCTCGACGAGACGCGCGCCGTGCGCGGCTTGCGCCTGTCGGACGGCACCACCCTGCCCTGCCGGCATGTGGTGCTCGCACTCGGCCATTCCGCGCGCGACAGTTTCGCCATGCTGCACGCGCAAGGTGTCGCGATGCAGGCCAAGCCGCTGTCCATCGGTGTGCGCATCGAACACCCGCAGGCGCTGGTGGACAGCGCGCGTTTCGGCGCCTTCGCCAAGCACCCTGTGCTGGGCGCGGCCGACTACAAGCTCGTGCATCACGCGACGAATGGGCGCAGCGTGTACAGCTTCTGCATGTGCCCCGGCGGCCGGGTAGTGGCCGCCACCAGCGAGGAAGGCCAGGTCGTGACCAATGGCATGAGCCAGTATTCGCGCGCCGAGTTCAACGCCAATGCCGGGCTGGTGGTGGGCGTGGGGC
>JAPLOK010000266.1 GCA_026400775.1 Alphaproteobacteria bacterium
GGCCAGCAGCCCGGCCTGCGCGTATTGCCGCAGGAAGGCGATGCCGAGGCCGCCCGGGTGGAAATGGAACACCGCATCAGGCCGCGCGGCGCGGATCTGCGCCATTTCGGCGGCGTAGTCGGTCTGGTCCAGGCGGGTGAATTGTTCGCCGATCACCTCGCCGCGGAACAGGCGGCGGAAGCCGGCCAGCGCGTCGCGGCCGGCCTGGTAGTTCGGCGCCAGGATCATCATGCGGCGATAGCCGAGATTATTCGCAAGCTGGCCCGCGCTCTCATGCAGGCTGTCATTCTGCCAGGAGACGACGAAGTAGTTGCGGTGGCATTCGCGCCCCGCGAAATTCGACGGGCCGGCATTGTTGGAGACATAGATCGCATCGCCATCCAGCACGTCCGGCGCGACGGCGCCGAGCACGTTGGAGAAGATGACGCCGGTGAACAGCCGGATGCGGTCATTGCGCAGCATGCGCTCGACGATCTGCTTGCCCTGTGGTGGGCGCAGCCCGTCATCTTCCACCGACAGCGCCACACTCACGCCGCCCAGGCGCCCCTGCTCAGCGTCGATCGCGAGTTGGAAGGCATCGCGCGCATCGGCGCCGATATAGCCGCCGGGACCGGACAGCGTGGTGATGAAGCCGATGCGCAGGGGCGCGCCCTGCGCGAAGGCGGGGGCTGCCAGCGGCGTGGCGGCGGTTGCGGCAAGAAAGGCGCGCCTATTCATGGGTCGTGTCTCCCGTTTTCGTGGACGGGATGCTGCACGTTCCGCGCGACGACGTGAAGTGGTTTACAGAACCGCCCAGTTGGCGGGCGGTGTCTTGCCCGGATGGATCGTTCCGCAATGCGGACAGGTGCGCTGCGCCTCGCTGCCATAGAAGGCTTCGTAGAGCGGCGGCAGGTCGGTCACGATGTCCTTGAGCTCCACTTCCACGCGATGCACCAGGCCGCCGCAGTGGAAGCAGAACCACTCGAAACCGTCGCGATCATCGGGCAGGCGGTTGCCCTCCACCACCATGCCGATGCTGCCCGGCAGCGGACGCTGCGGGCTATGGCGCATGTGGCGGGGCAGCATGAAGACATCGCCTTCGCGGATGATGATGTCCTCGATCTTGCCGCGGTCATGCACCTTGATCATCATGTCACCGCACAGCTGGTGGAAGAATTCCTCCGCCGGGTCGTCATGGAAATCGACGCGCTGGTTGGGGCCGCCCACGATCATCACGATCATGCCGCCAGGCTGCTGGAACAGCGCCTTGTTGCCGACCGGTGGCTTCAACAAATGCTCGTTCTCGGCAATCCATTTCTGGAAGTTGAAGGGGGCGATCATGCCGCCTCCGATGCGCGAGGCGCCCGCCGGGCGCGAAGGGCTGAATCGGCGGCGATCATGCCGCCTTCTCCTTTGCCAGCCTGAGGCCGCAGCCTTCGAAGGCCGCGCGCGTGGCGGCGCGTTCGGCCTCGGTCAATTCCAGCATCGGGCGGCGTGTCGCACCACCCACCTGACCCAGCAGCCCCTGCCAGTACTTCTGGTGCGCATGCGGCTTGCCGGCCGGGCGCGTGGATTTCAGCGCGGCGCGCACCGGCGAGAGGCTCTCCCACACATGCTTCGCCTCGGCTGTTCGGCCGGCGAAAGCCAGGTCGGTATAGTCGCGCATGCGGCGGTCCACGGCCGTCTGCAACAGGTAGGGCGGCGAGGAACAGAGATACACCTGCCAGCCCAGTTCGAGGATGTTGTCGAGCCACTCCTCCTCACTCGCGGTGCTGACGATCAGGCGGCCGCGGGTCAGTTCGGTCAGCCGCGCATACATCTCGCGCGGGACGGAATACTTGATGCCGACGATGTTCGGAATCTCCGAGATGCGCGCGCAGACTTCCGGTGACATCAGGTAGCCGCTGTCGGGGTGCGACCACATGCAGATGCCGATCTCCACCTTGGACGCGATGTGCCGGTAGTATTCCAGCAGCGTCTCGTCCTGGTCGTGCACGAAATGCAGCACCGGCGCGTGCACCACGACGAAGTCCGCGCCCACATCCTGCGCGTGGCGCGCAAGTTCAATGACCGTGTCCATGTTCTGGTCCGAGGCGCTCATGATGGTGCGCGCCTTGTGCGCGCGCGCCACATCCACCGCGATCTCGAAACTGCGCTTGCGCTCGGCCAGCGACATGGAAAAGAACTCGCCCTGCTTGCCGGAGACGAAGACGCCATCAATGCCGAGATCGCCAAACCAATGCCCCAGATTGGCGCGGAAACCCGCCTCATCCATCGCATGATCACCGGGCCGGAAGGGCATCAACCCCGCACACCAAATGCCCCGCAAATGCACGGCGGCGAAATCCTTGGCATCACTGGCACGCATGGCGGGCTCTCCTCTGATGTGGCGCGGATGGCCTTGGAGGAAGGGCTCTGCCCTGCCTCCAAACCTCCCTCCCGCCAGGGGCGCGCCGCCCCTGGACCCGTCCGGAGCATGGCACAGTGAAGGGAGGGGCATGGCGCACCAGCGGCCCTCGAAGCACCCTGCGATGCCCCTCCCTTCACTGTGCCACACCCGGGATCCAAGGGACTGTGTCCCTTGGCGGATGGGGTCTGGGGAAGGCGGCGCCTTCCCCAGGACAACCCGTGCCAGTTCAGCGCAAAGCCTCGCCGATGCGTCTCAGGCTTTCAAGGGTGGGGCCAAGTTGCGCACCAACTCGCGTTCGGCGAGTGCGACGCGGATGCCTTCGCGCAGCAGGCGGATATCGCGGATGCGGCCGAAGCTCGGGCGGTGAAACAGCGCCACGTTGCGGCCTGGTTCCTCGGTCGCTTGCAGGCGGCGATAGGCGACCATGTCGTCCAGCAATGCGCCCACCGCGACCGAGAGGCGCGGCATGATGGCAACCCCGATGCCCGCCCCCACCATCTGCCGCAGTGTTTCCAGCGACGAGGCCTGCAAGGTGTCGCCGCGCACGCCATGGTCGCGCCGCGGGCAGAGCGACAGCGCCTGGCCGCGCAGGCAATGCGCTTCGTCGAGCAGCACCAGTTCCGCGGCCGGCACGTCAT
The DNA here is from genome assembly GCA_026400775.1 of Alphaproteobacteria bacterium. Taxonomy (GTDB): domain Bacteria; phylum Pseudomonadota; class Alphaproteobacteria; order Acetobacterales; family Acetobacteraceae; genus Rhodovarius. Next base: position 3,028 of record JAPLOK010000266.1, read on the forward strand.
CCATTGTCACGCGCTCCACGCTGGCCAGCGCATGGTCGCGCGGGACGGCCAGCACGAAGCTCTCGAAGAACAGCGGCAATTCGGTGAGTTCCGCCTCCTTGATCGGCGGGCTGGCGAGCACAGCGTCGAGCGTGCCTTCTTCCAGCTGGCGCACCAGTGGCCAGGTGGTGCCCTCGGTGATCAGCAGGCGCAGCTTGGGGAAGGCGTCGCGCAGCGGCTTCAGCAGCAGCGGCAGCAGATAGGGGCCGAGCGTAGACAGCACACCCAGGCGGAAGGTGCCGGCCAGCGGCTCGGCGCCTGCCTCGGCCAGCGAGATCATGCGCCGGCCTTCGGAGAGAATCGCGCGCGCCTGCGCCACCACTTCCTCGCCGCGCATGGTCACCAGCACGTGGCGCGGCGAGCGTTCGAAGATGTCGAAGCCGAACAGGTCCTCCAGCTTGCGAATTTGCGCCGACAGGGTGGGCTGCGACACCGAGCATGACTGCGCGGCGCGGCCGAAATGGCGCTGCTCCGCCACCGCCACCACATATTCCAGATCGCGGAAGGAAAAGGCCGAGAGGATCATCCCACGCAGCACAGACGGGATTGGTCGCGCCGGTCAATCCTGTGATGGCCAGGCCGGCCCGAGCGGCCGTTTGCCGCCGCCGCCGGGCGTTTCGCGCACGAAGACGGGCCAGGCCAGGCCGGTGACGCGGCTGCGCAATTCGCGCAGCAACTCCAGCGCGCGCGCATCGGGCACGGCGAAGCGCGCGGTGCCGGGCGCTGCGTCCAGCGCGTGCAGGTAATAGGGCTTGATGCGGTGTGCGAGCATGGTGCGGAACAGGGCTTCCAGCGCCGCCGCGTTGTCATTCACGCCGGCCAGCAGCACGGATTGGCCCAGCAGCACGACGCCCGCGCCATGCAGCGCACGCAGGGAAGTGGCCGCATCGGCGCCGAATTCCTGCGCGTGGTTGGCGTGTACGCAGAGGTAGAGCGGCGTCTCGCGCGTCAGCGTGCGCAGCATGGCGGGCGTGATGCGTCCAGGGTCGGCCACCGGCACGCGCGAATGGATGCGCAGCGTGGCGATGTGGGGGATGGCGCAGAGCCGGTCGAGGATATGGGCCATGCGCCGCGCTGACAGCATCAACGGATCGCCGCCGGTCAGGATCACTTCGGTCACCGCGGGTGTGCGCGCGAACCAGTCCAGTGCCGCGTCCAGTTCGGCGTCGGTCAGCAAGCCGCCATCGGGGCCGACATGCTCGCGGCGGAAACAGAAGCGGCAATAGACCGGGCAGGCCAGCAGCGGCTTGAGCAGCGCGCGATCGGGGTAGCGATGCACCACGCCCTTGATCGGCGTGAAGGGCGCATCGGCGGTGGGGTCATCCGTCTCGTGGGGCGCGATGCGCAGCTCATCGGCATGCGGGATGTATTGGCGGCCGACCGGGTCATCGGCGGTGCCGATGCGCGCCTGGACGGCGGGCGTGATGGCAACGGCGAAACGCTGTTCCACCGCGCGCAGTTCGGCCAGCGCCGCGGCCGGCGCCAGGCCCGCGGCCACAAGCTGTTCGGCACTGCGGAGCGTGCGGGTCATGGCGTCGGCGCGTTACCCCCGCTATGGGCAGGCGGCAATGCCCAACCCGCAATGGCACCCCGAACGCCTGGCCGCGCGCATGCCGTTCCTGCGTGAACGCGCGCGCATCATCGCCGCCACGCGCGCCTTCTTCACCGCGCGCGGCTGCATGGAGGTGGAAACCCCCTGCCTGGTGCCCAGCCCCGGCGCGGAGGTGCATCTGCGCGCCTTCCAGACCGAATTCGTGCCGCATTTCGGCGCCGGCGAGGCGAGGCGGCTCTATCTGCGCACCAGCCCGGAACTGGCCATCAAGCGCCTGTTGGCGGGCGGTGTGGGCGCATGTTTTGAACTCGCACGCGTCTGGCGCAATGGCGAGGAAAGCGACCGCCATGCCGCCGAATTCACCATGCTGGAATGGTATCGGCCGGGCATGGACATGCACAGCCTGATGGACGAGACAGAGGCGTATCTACGCGCCGTCTGGCCTGCCTGCCCGCCCGCGCCCGTCGCGCGCATCACCATGCAGCAGGCCTTCGCGCGCTGGGTCGGCATCGACCTGCTGGGCACCATCCGCGCTGACGGCACGGGCGATGCCGCCGCGATCGGCGCTTGCGGCGATGAGACCTGGGAGGACGCCTTCTTCCGCCTGCTGGCCGAGCGCGTTGAACCCGCGATCACGCCCGCGCCCACTTTCCTGACGCATTGGCCCGCGCCGCAAGCGGCACTGGCGCGCCGCGACCCTGCTGAGCCGCGCGCGGCGCTGCGCTTCGAGCTTTACGCCGGCGGCCTGGAACTGGCCAATGCCTTCGAGGAACTGACCGACGCCGCCGAACAACGCGCGCGCTTCGCCGCCGACATGGCCGAACGCGCACGGCTGTACGCCGATCCCTGGCCGGTGGATGAGGATTTCCTGGCGGCACTGGAACATGGCATGCCGGCGGCCAGCGGCATCGCGCTGGGCTTCGACCGGCTGTTGATGCTGGCCACCGGCGCGCGCGATGTGGGACTGGTGCGCTGGCTTTAGCCGGCCCTCAGGCCAGCCCGCCGAACGCCACCATCGAGGCCTGCACCTGGCGGATCACCTCTGCCAGCGAGCGGTTGAGTTCTTCCAGGTCGGCGATGTCGTCCACGCGCTGCTGGGTATCCTCCAGCTCAAGCGGCGTGAGCAGCAGCGGCACGAGGCCAGTGGCGCGGCACAGGCCGAGCAGCAGGGAATCGCGCGGCTCGGGTATTTCGTCCGAGAGGATCAAATCGCGCAGGCGCGCGCGCACTTCCTTCACCTCGGCGATGCCGCCTGGCGCTTTCGGGTAGCGGCGGTCGGCGAAGACCCAGAGGAACTTGCCTTCCTCCTTCTTCAGCACGCCCTTCTCGGCCAGGCGGTCCAGCAATTGCGCGCGGAAACCCTCGGATTTGTTGCCGATCGTGCTGATCCAGTGGCGGCTGTCGCGCATGCTCTGGCTGGTGGTGAGCATGACCATGGTCTCGTCCAGCACGGCATCGCCGGTGGGCTTGTGGCTGGTGACGATGACGCGTTCGAGGTCGGTGTCGATGCGCAGCAGCAGCGACAATTCCATCAGGATGGCGCCGGCGATGGCGAAATCGGCGGCTGGCGGCGGCAGCCCCAC
>JAPLOK010000117.1 GCA_026400775.1 Alphaproteobacteria bacterium
CGCCGCGCAGGGCCAGCGTGTGATCTGCCCCGATATTCCGGGCCGCGGCATCTCTGGCTGGCTGCCCAGTGGCGCGATGTATGCGGTGCCCGTCTATGTCGGGCTGCTGGCGCCGCTGCTGGCGGAACTGGGCGAATATGATTGGGTTGGCACCTCCATGGGCGGGCTGATCGGCATGGGGCTGGCAGCACTGCCCTTCGATCGCATCGGGCGCATGGTGCTGAACGATATCGGCCCTGCCGTGCCGGTGGCGGCGCTGGAGCGCATCCGCGACTATCTCTCCGGCGCGCCCACGGAATTCGCCGATTTGGCGGCGCTGGAGGCGCATCTGCGCCGCGTCCACGCCCCCTTCGGCCCGCTGACCGACGCGCAATGGGCGCATCTGGCGCAGCATTCCGCACGCATGACCGCCGATGGCCGCATGCGCCTGCATTACGATCCGCGCATCGTGGAGCCCATGCAGGGGCCGCTTGCGGATGTGGAGCTCTGGCCGCTCTGGGACTGGGCGGTGACGCATCCCGTGCTGGCCCTGCGCGGCGCGCAATCCGACCTGCTGACGGCGGAGACTGCCGCGCGCATGGATGCAGCACCCAATGCGCGCGTCGTCACCATCGCCGGCATGGGCCATGCGCCGGCGCTGATGGACGCAACCCAGGTCCAGCTGGTCCTGGATTTCCTCAACCCCCACGGCTGATCGCTGTCAGCTGCTGCGGCGCTGCCACATCGCGCGCGCGGCGCCATAGGCACCGCGCCCCAGCGCGCCGATCTCGGCGAACCAGGATGGCCGGTGGTCCTGTTCCGACAGCCGCGCCAGCCGCGCGATGCGCGCAGGCTCCATTGCCGCATCCAGCCTTGCCCATAGCGCATCCAGATTCCAGCGCGGCCCGCCCGGGGGCAGGGCGATGGGCGTGATGTCGCCGGCCGGCACATCGAAGGCCGTTTCCAGCGCCGCCACCGCCGCGCGCACGACCTGCGGCGCCGCACCCGACAGCGCAGGCACCAGGTGGTCCGCGCCGGTCATCGCCACCAGCAGCGGCGGCACCCGCCGTGCCGGCAGCTCCGCCGCCCAGGCGCGCAGCGCGGCCAGCGCGGCCAGATCCGGCGCGCGATCGGCGGCCCGCGCATCGGCCACCCAAAGGATGATGTCCGCCCGTGCCGCCTGTTCCAGGAAGCGCGCCTGGTCCGACAGCGGCGGCATATCGGCGATGTTCAGCGCTGGGCGGCCGTTCACGCGCACCAGATGCTCGCGCACGCCATCGAGTGTCACCGGCGCGTCGGTATGTCCGCGCGTGGCGCCGGCCAGCGCGTTCAGCAGCGATGTCTTGCCCGCCCGCGCCTGGCCAACCAGCAGCAGGCGCGGTGGCGCTTCCTCGGCCGCCAGCGCCGCGTCGGCGCGGATCAAGGCGCCCAGTTCCTCGGAAGAACGGCGCAGCCGGCCAGCATAAAGGTCGATCGCGGTGCGGCCGGTTTGCAGGATCAATTCGCGCGTCGCGACCCGCCGCAGGCTCTCGCCCAGCAGGCCGGTGGCGTGGTTGGCGGTGGCGCGCGCGGCCTCCTGCGCCGCGGCGGTGATCGGGTTGCGCACGAAGCGGAACACACGCCAGACCGGCTCGGCCACTTTCCAGGCCAGCTGCGCGGTGGCTCCGTAGCGGTCGAGCTGCCGCTTGGCCCAAAGCATGTCGCTGACCTTCACGCGCTGCGTCAGCGCGCCCTTTTCCAGCACCCAGCGGCGCAACCCGCGGCTGACGATCTCGCCCAGCAGCAGCGCCTCGGGCAGGGTGACATGGGCGACGGCGTCCGCGCTGTCGGGGTGGAAGTGGCGCGCAACCAGTTCGATGGTCTCGCGCAGCAGGGCCTCGGCGCGGGCGGCTTCGTCCCAGCCGAGCGGCGGCGTCGCATCGGCCAGAGCCTGCACCTTGTCCCAGGCGGCGCTTTCCTCGGCATCCCAGGCGGGTGGGGCGCTGGTATCGGCCTGCAGGCGCGCCTCTGCCCGGCGGCGCACAATGGCGCGCAGCGGCAGGCCCGCCAGAACCAGCGCGGCCGAGGCCAGCGCCCATTCCAGCGCGCGCCCATTATCCCACAGCCAGAGCAGGCCCAGCACGAACAGCGCGGCCCATGGCAGCGCAAGCAGAATCGCGAGCAGCGCCTCGGGCCAGAAGCGGCGGAGCCAGGTCATGTTCAGCAATTGGTGTGGATCGGCGCCAGGCGCAATCGGTGTTGTTGCAGCCTGTGGTTGTGTGGTCGCCCAGGCGGTGCGTTTTCTGCTAAGCCTCGGGCAACCACCTTGCGCGATCCTCGCGCCAGCTCCAGGCCCCGTATCGCATGACCCCGTCCGACCCCAACGACACCACCCAAGGCCAGCAGGCCGCGACCTGGCAGGTCGGCGGCCAAGCGCTGACCATCATCGCCGATCGCTATGAACTGCGTGACCGCATCGGCCAGGGCGCGGCCGGCGAGGTGTTCGAGGCGATGGACACGCGCCTGGGTCGCCTTGTCGCCATCAAGATCGTGCCGCTGCGCGCCACCAACCCCGAGGCCGCGCTGCGCGCCCTGGGCGAATTCCAGCATGAGGCGCGCGCGGCCTCGCGCCTGTCGCATCCGGGCATCGTCACCATTCATGATTTCGGCAACACGGACAGCTACGCCTGGCTGGTGATGGAACTCGTCATCGGCGAGAATCTGCGCAACGCGCTCGACAGCAATGGCGCGCCAGCCCCGGCCGAGGCGGTGCGCATCATCCGCGCGCTGCTTGATGCGCTGGGCTATGCGCATGGGCGCGGGCTGGTTCATCGGGATGTGAAGCCGGGCAATATCCTGCTCTCGGTCGGCATGGATCCGGGCTGGGGGCAGGTGCGCCTGGCGGATTTCGGCATTGCGCATATCGGCGTGGTGGATGCGGCACCCGATCAGGGGCCGCTCGGCTCGCCTACCGTCATGGCGCCCGAACAGGTGAACGGGGCGGCGGTCGACCACCGCGCCGATCTCTGGGCCGCGGGCGTGATCCTGTATGAATTGCTCACTGGCAAGCGCCCCTTCACCGGCGGCTATCCGGCGATCTTCGATGCGATCCTTTCCAGCGAGCCGCCGCCGCCTTCCTCCATCGTGCCCGACCTGCCGCCGGCCTTCGACGCGGTGATTGCCCGCGCCCTGGCCAAGCGCGCCGAAGACCGCTTCCCCGATGCGCGGGCGATGGATGCCGCGATCGCGCTGGCCAGCCTGTCGCGGCCTGCCTCGGCGCCGGCGCTGGATTTCGAGGGCATGCTGCGTGAGCGGCTGCGGGTGCGGCTGCAGGCGCTGCTCGACACCCAGCTCGAACCCATGGTCGAGGAGGCGGTGCGCGGTGAGGTGCGCCGCGTCGTCGGCGGGGGCTGAGTTTCCGCCTTCCCTCCGCCCGCGCCCGGAGTAAGCTCCGGCCATGGCGAGTGAGACCTACGGCAAATATGAGGTGCGTGGCCGCCTGGGCGCGGGCGCGATGGGCGTGGTGCTGGACGCCTTCGACCCCGGCATCCAGCGGCGCGCCGCGCTCAAGCTCATGCGCAAGCCGCCGCCGGCCTCGTGGACGCGCTGGGCGCCCGCGGCATCCCGGCC
>JAPLOK010000508.1 GCA_026400775.1 Alphaproteobacteria bacterium
ATGCAGCGCGGCGCCTTCGACAGCCCCTTCCGCATGCTCTCGCGCACCGGCGCGCAGGGTGGCGTCTCGCCCTTGCAGTCCGATGCGCTGTCGTCGGAAATAGCGCGTGAATTGACGCAGGTGCGCGAGGAGACCGCAGCGCGCATCCAGGGCGGCATTGGCTTCCGCAGCCGCACCGGCTCGGCGGGTCTGGATCGGCTGGAGGAGTTTTCCGCGCCGGTGGATATCTCCGGCTCGGTGCCGGGGCTTGGCGGGCGGGCGACCTTGTCCTTTGCGCCGGTCTCCATCAGCAGCGGCCAGTTGAACACGCTCGATGTCACCGCGCTGCGCTCGTATGGCAGCAACGCGCTGTCGCAGACGCTTCGGCAACAGATCGGCCAGCCGACGCAGTTGACCCAGGTGGTGCGAGACCGTTTCCGCGCCATCGACACCTCGCAATCCGGGGTGGGGCTGGGCTTTGCCTACAGCAATGGGCCGTTCACGATCGATGTCGGTACCTCGCCCATGGGCTTCCGGCGGCAGAATGTGCTGGGCGGGATCGAGATCGCGCCGCAGATCACGCAGAACTTCCGCATCCGCCTGATCGGCGAGCAGCGCGCCGTGACGGACAGCGTACTCTCCTGGGCCGGCGCGCGCGACCCGAACGGCCTGGGCACCTGGGGCGGTGTGGTGCGCACCGGTGGCCGGGCGCAGCTGGAATACGTGACCGGGCCGGTCGGCGTGTATCTGATGGGTGGCTATTCAGTCTTCACCGGTCAGAATGTCGCGCGCAACCAGCGCTTCGAGGCTGGCGCCGGCCTGCAATACACCGTCTGGCGTCTGCCCGAGGAAGAACTCACCGCGGGCCTGGATCTGATCTATTTCGGGTTCCGCAACAACCAGCGGCAATTCACCTGGGGCAATGGTGGTTACTTCTCGCCGCAATCCTATTTCGCGGTGAACGTGCCGGTTGATTGGCGCGCACGCAGCGGCAACCTGGCCTGGCGCCTGGGCGGCACGATTGGTTATCAGAATTTCCGTGAGGATACGGCGAATATCTTCACCAATGCCGCGCTGCAGACCCAGCTTGAGGCCGGGCTGTCGGGTGATCCCACATTGCGCTCCATCATCCCCTCGCGCGCCCAGGCGGGCGTGGTGGGCGGGCTGCGCGCCGATGCGGAATATGCCGTAACGCCCGCCCTGCGCATCGGCGGCCTGCTGCGCTACGAACGCACGGCCAATTGGGAAGAGTTCCGTGGTCTGGTCTTCGCGCGCTACCGATTCGACCGGTGACAGCATGAGCAGGACGCAGATCGTCGATCCTTTGGCCATGGTCTATCTCGCCCGCAAGGGCGTGGCGGTGCAGTGGCGCGGCTTCCTGCGCGCTTTGGTAGAGACGCTGGACGCGAATATGGAGCCCGACAGCCGCGATGCGCTGCTGCGTGCGGTGGGCGGGCGCATGGCGCAGCTCTCCCCCATGCCGGCCTGCGGCACCCTGGGCGAGCTTGAATCGCGCATGAATGACGTGCTGGCCGCGGCCGATTGGGGCTTCGTGCAGGTGGCGCTGGACAATCAGGCGCGGGTGCTGCTGCTGACCCACAACGCCGCGCCGATCGTCACGACGCATCATGATGCGGCCGGTGCCTGGGTGTGCGCGGTGCTGGAAGGGCTCTATGCGGGGTGGCTTGCGGCGCAGCCGGGGGCTGAAGGCGGCGTGCCCTTGAAGCGGCAGCCGGCGGCGCCGGGCAGCGTGGTGTTGCGTTACGGCCGGTAGAGCATGATCCGCAAAGGCGGAATCGCCGGCGCGGTGAATCATTCTCGCCTAGAGCATGCTGTTTTTACATGGAAGCGTAGCCTGAGTTGCTGAGGTAGTTGGCGCATTCGTTGGGCGAGACGAGCTCGAGGAGCTGACCGGCCTTGCGCCAGGTGTCCTCGACGGTGCGCGGCGCGGCGTTGCGCATC
>JAPLOK010000267.1 GCA_026400775.1 Alphaproteobacteria bacterium
CCGAACGCCTGCTGCTGGAGGAGGATGCCGCCGCCATGCTGGCCGCCGCCCAAGCCGGCACGCTCGCGCGTTTGCGATAATACCTCCCAACCGGCTTGGTCTTTATTCAGGCTGCGCTATGTAACGGTGCATGGCAGCAACGATCATGTGGTTCCGCCAGGATTTGCGCCTGGCGGATCATCCCGCGCTGACGGCAGCCGCCGGCGGCCCGGTGCTGCCTGTGTTCATCCATGACACGACCGGCCCCTGGGCCTATGGCGGCGCGCAGCTCTGGTGGCTGGGCCAATCCCTGCGCGCGCTCGCCGCTGATCTGGCCGCGCGCGGCGCGCCGCTGCTGCTGTTGCAGGGCGATGCCACGCGGCTGATCCCGGAACTCGCCGCGCGCATCGGCGCCGATGCGGTGCATGCCGCGCGGCTTTATGAACCCGCCGCGCGCGCGCGCGATGAAGCGGTGCACAAGGCGCTGGCCGCGCAAGGCCGCAAGCTGCATCTGCACCAGGGCGTGCTGCTGCATGAACCGCATCGCGTGCGCACCGGCCAGGGCAACCCCTATGGCGTCTACACGCCCTTCAGCCGCAACCTGTTTGCCGCCGGCGAGCCACCGCCGCCCCTGCCCGCACCCACCCGGCTGCACGCCGTGCCCGATGCGCCCGCGGGCGGCGATTTTCCCGCCCCCAGCGGCCCTGATTGGTGGGCCGAATTCCCCGCGCATTGGACCCCGGGCGAGGCCGGCGCCACCGCACGGCTGGAACGCTTCGGCACACCCGGCATCCGCGCCTATCCGGATGCGCGCAACACCCCGGGCATCCCCGGCACATCGGGGCTTTCGCCGCATCTGCGCTGGGGCGAAATCTCGCCGCGCCAGGTCTGGCATGCCGCGCGCGGCCTGGGTGCGGCGGGTGACCACACCTTCCTGAAGGAAGTGCTGTGGCGCGAATTCGCCTACCATCTGCACTGGCACCGCCCGCATATGCCGGAGGCGCCGCTGCAACCCGCCTTCGCGGACTTCCCCTGGGCGCCGGATGCACGGCTGCTGCGCGCCTGGCAGCGCGGCCGCACCGGCTACCCGATCGTGGATGCCGGCATGCGCCAGCTCTGGCGAACGGGGTGGATGCACAACCGCGTACGGATGATCGTGGCCTCCTTCCTGGTGAAGCACCTGCTGCAACCCTGGCAGGATGGCCAGGCCTGGTTCTGGGACACGCTGGTGGATGGCGACCTCGCTTCCAACAGTGCCTCCTGGCAATGGGTGGCGGGCTGCGGGGCGGATGCCGCGCCCTATTTCCGCGTCTTCAACCCGGTGCTGCAGGGCGAGAAATTCGATCCTGCCGGCGCCTATGTGCGCGCCTTCATCCCCGAACTGGCCACGCTGCCCGACAAATACGCCCACAAGCCCTGGGAGGCACCGCGCCCGCCCCCAGGGTACCCGCCGCCGATCATCGGCCTCAGCGAAGGCCGCGACCGCGCGCTTGCGGCCTATGCCAGGCTGAAGGCGGCAGCCTGATGCTGGACCCGCTGCGCCTGGCCGAACGCGGTTTCGCGGGGCTGCGCGTGGTGGGTGATGTGCATGGCGACATGCGCGGCTTCACCGCCGCGGCCGATGGCGCCGAGGCCCAGAACCTGTTCCTGCTGCAACTGGGCGACCTGACCGATGGCGGCCCCGACAGCCCCGGCGTGCTGCGGCGCATCTTCGCCATGATGGATGCCGGCCGGGCGCTGTTCATGCTGGGCAATCATGAGCACAAGCTGCGCCGCGCGCTGCTGGGGGCGCGGCTGCGCGGCACGCTGGAGGGGTTGGAATCCACCCTCGCCCAGCTTGCCGCCGCGCCGGATGGCGAGGCGCTGCGCGCGCGCATCATCACCGAAGTGGCGCGCGCCCCGGCCTGGCTGCGCCGCCATCACAGCTTCTTCGTGCACGCCGCCTACCACCCCGACATGCTGCACAATGACGCGCCACCCGATGCCGGCACGCGCCGCCCCGAACCGCCGCTGACGCGCGCGCTGTATGGCCAGGTGGCCACCGGCATCCGCCGCGATGGCTTTCCCGAACGGCTGCTGCATTGGCTGGACAGCGTGCCGCAGGGCATCACCGTCTATTGCGGCCACGACACGCGCAGCAAGGATGGCCGACCACTGCGCCTGCGCGGGGCGCGTGGCGGCGAGGCGGTATTCGTGGATACCGGCGCGGGCAAGGGCGGGCACCTCTCCTGGATCGACCTGTCGCTGTGATAGGGTTGCTGCCATGACCGGGACCTTGCCGCGCGCCATCACCCCCGAACTGCTCTGGACCGGCGGCTGCATGGCGGCCTCGGTGCCCGGCATGCTGGCGCATTATTCCTGCTACCTGGTGCGCGGCCGCCAGGGCGCCATGCTGGTCGATACCGGCCACCCCGCGCATCGCGAGCAAGTCACGGCCGATGTGCTGGCCTTCCTCGACGGTGCGGCCCTGACGCATATCTTCCCCACCCATGGCGAATTGCCGCATGCCGGGCTGCTGGCGCATTGGCTGGAGCTGTTCCCCGAAGCCGTCGCGGTGGGGGACATGCGCGACTGGCAGTTCTACCTGCCGCAACACAGCGCGCGGTTCCGCCAGGTGGCGGATGGCGATGCGGTGGATCTGGGCGATCGGCGCATCACCTTCATCGCGCCCATCTGGCGCGATCTGCCGGACACGCTCTGGGCCTGGGATGACACCTCGCGCACGCTGTTCGTCTCCGACGCCTGCGCCTGTTTCCACCCACATGCGCCCGGCCAATCGGACCGCTTCACCTCCGAGGTGGTGCCGCCCGACATTGCCATCATGTGGACCCCGCCTTCCTCTGCGGCGCGCATGGCGCCGTGGTCGATGATTGGCGGCGGATGATGCCCTATTTCAAGGCGGGCATGGGCGCGTGAGCGAGATCGTCGCAGGCAGGCTTTGGCAGGCCTCCGGCTGGATCGACGGCGCGGCACCCGGCATCACCTGGCTGCCCGCGCAATTCCCCGGCCGGCTGCGCGTCAACGCCTATGCGCTGCGCGATGGCGCGGAGTGGATCGGCATCGACACCGGACTGCCGGTGCATTGGGATGCGATCCGTGACGGGCTGGCCCCCAGCCTGGCCGGCACCACACGCCGGCGGCTGTTGAACACGCGGCGCGAACAGGATGGCATGGCAAACCTGCCCGCCATGCTGCGCGCATTCGGCATCACCGAGGCGCCTTACGTGGGCGTGCTGAACCCGCTGGAATTGACCGGGGTTGCGGGCGCGGCCGCGACCCCGCGCCTGGCGGTGGATGAGATCCTGGCCGTCGGCCGCCTGCGCATCCAGCCCTTGCGCGTGCTGCTGCGCCTGCTGGCCACGAACTGGTTCTTCGAACACACGACCAGCACGCTGTTCACCTCCGACAGCTTCGGCTGGATCACCGATGACGCGTCGGCAGATGCCGCACCGCAGAGGGCGGGATTCAACGTTTTTGGCGATTCCGCCTCAACGCATCCCACCCTGATAATGGGCGCGAAATTCGACTGGCTGCGCGGCATCGACCCTGCCCCCATCCTGGCCGATCTGGATGCGGTGATGGACCGCCCGGTCCTGCGCATCTGCCCCGGGATGGGGCGCGTCATCGAGGGGGCTGACGCGGTGCGCGCCGCCCATGCCACATTGCGCTCGGCGATCACGCGACTGGCCGCCGAACCGGCCGCCCGCTGGACCATGCCTGCCTGGATCAAGGAGACCACCTGATGCTGCGCCGTTCCCTGCTGCTCGCCACGCCTGCCTTCGCCGCCCTCGCGCAGACGCGGCCCTTGCGCATCGTGGTGCCCTTCCCGCCCGGCGGCACGGTGGACCTGCTGGGCCGCCTGGTGCAGCCGCTGCTGGAAGCGGGGCTTGGGCAGCCCGTGGTGATCGACAATCGTGCGGGCGCGGGCGGCGCCATCGGCTCGGACCATGTGGCGAAATCCGCGCCGGATGGGCTGACGCTGGTGGTCTCCAATATTGCCAGCCAAGGCATCGGGCCGGCGGTGAACCGTGCCCTGCCCTATGACCCGATGCGCGACTTCTCGCATATCGGGCTGATCGCGGCCGTGCCGACGGCGCTGGGCGTGTCCACCACCAGCCGCTTCGAGACGTTGGAACAATTCCTGGACGCCGCGCGCCGCGCGCCCGGCGTGCGCGTGGGGTCATCGGGCAATGGCACCTCGGGCCATGCCAAGACCGAGATTCTGGCCCGCGCCGTGCCGGGGGCTACCATCACCCATGTGCCCTATCGCGGCGCGGCACCTGCGGTGCTGGACGTGATCGCCGGCAACACGGAAGGGGTGATGGCCGCGATCGCCGATATCGGCCGCAATGACCGTCTGCGGCTGCTGGCCGTCACCTCCGAGTCCCGCGCCGCCCGCTGGCCGGAGGTGCCCAGCTTCGTGGAACGTGGCTTCCCGCAGCTGGTGGCGAATAACTGGTTCGGCCTGTCAGGCCCCGCCGGCATGGATGCCGCGGTGGTCCAGCGGATCAACACCGCCTTGGTCGCGGCGCTCAACCAACCCACGGTCGCCGAGCGCCTGGCTGATCTGGGCACCACGCCCAACCGCATGACACCGGCGGACTACACCGCGCTGGTGCGCAGCGAAGGCCAGCGCTGGGCGGAGATCGTGCGCACGGCGAACATCACCGCGGACTAGAGCATGATCCGCAAAGGCGGAATCGCCGGCGCTGCGAAGCATTCTCGCGAAACGCCTACAGCGTGATCCCGCGTTAAGGGATCACGCTGCAGGCGACCCATTGGGCATGCTGGCGGGTCTGCAGCGCGGGTCTTTTCCGCCCCTGACGCGTGACAGACCTGGCCGATGCAACCAACATCGGCTGCGTCCTGCGCCTTTCAGGAAGGAAAAACCCCTCGCGCATCCTCACCCGCCGGCACGCCCAAACGGTCTCAATGCGCCACACTGTGCAGCCGCTCACGCCCCAGCATGAACAGCCGGCCGCCGCGCGGCACCACAGCGGCGAGTGCCGGGTCACGCACATCCAGGCCACCGGTCAGCGCGCCAAAGGCCGGCAGCACCACGCGGCGCGGGTCGGTCAGGAAACAAGGGCGCGTGACCGGGCCGGCGCGGGTGCCCAGCGTCGCCTTGGGGTGGAAATGACCGCTGATTTCCGCGGCGCCATGGCGCGGCAAGGGCGCACCGCCGATATGCCGGAAGGTCACCGGGCCGAGCGCCAGTTCCGCCACTGAATCGCCCGGCAGGCGCTGCGGGCTGGGGTCGTGATTGCCCAGCACCCAGGTCACGGCGCGGCCCTCCAGCAGGCGCAGAAGCTGCGCGCGGTCCTCCGCGCCGAGGCGCGCGGCGCCGTCATCATCATGGAAACTGTCGCCCAATAGGACGAGCTGCGCGGGGCCGTGACGGCGCAGCGCATTGGCCAGGCGCGCCAGGGTCTCGCGTGTGTCATAGGGCGGCAGGAAACGCCCGCGCGCGGCGTGGTGGCTGGCCTTTTCCAGGTGCAGGTCAGCCACCGCCATCAGCCGTTGCGCTGGCCACAGCAGCGCGCCGGAGGGGCACAGCATGAAACGCTCGCCCGCTAGATGCAGCGGTGCGGCGGTCACGTGGCTTTCGGCTTTTTCCGCATGAAGAACAAGGCGAAGCGAACCAGCGCCGGCATGGTGGTGGGGCGCAGCAGGCGTTGGTCGTAACCGGCGAAGCGGCGGTCGTTCTCGGCCAGGCAGATGCCCAGCATTTCGCGCAGGCTCACGTCGTGGTTGGACATGGAATTGGCGCCGTTGACGGTGAAGTTCACGTCCTGGTTTTCGGCGCCCTTGGCTGCCTTCGGGCCGCCGCCCATGCCGCGTGCCAGGCCGATGCGTTCCCAGCCGATGCTGACCCAGACCGCCCAGACGCGCAGTTCGAACCAGATGCGCTTATGGATCGGCAGGTTGCGGCGGTGCCAGGCCAACCAGTTCGCGAAAAGCAGGATGTGCCGCGCTTCCTCCTGGATGACGGGTTCAAACGTGTCCACCAGTTCGGGCGGGAAATAGCCGGATTGCCGTGCCAGATCGAACAGGCCGAAGGCGAAGAAACTGTCCACGCATTCCGAAAAGCCGGTGGTCATATAGGCCCATTCGGCGTCCTTCGGTTCCAGGTATTCGGGCTCCGGTTCCAGCTGGATTCCGTAGCTGCGCACCAGGTCGGAGATGACCACCTTGTGGCGTCCTTCCTCCCAGCCGTTTTGCTCAATGGCGGCGTTCCAGGCGGGGTCGGGGTGGCGGCGCGCGTAGGAGAGCATGCGCAGCCGGGCATTGCCTTCGGTCTGCACCGCGATGTCCCAGATGGGCAGGCTGGTCAGGCGGTTCTGCGCGTCCGGCTCCAGGCGCGGCCATTCGATGATGCTGGGCTTGTAGGGGTTGAAGGTCTCGCGGAACATCGCGCAGGCGGCCTGCTTGTGTTCCTCGGAACCCAGGCGCAGCGGCGCCGTGCCGGAATGTTGCCAGGCGCGGGCCGTACGGTCCGCGGCTTCGATCAGGCGGGGGTCGGCTTTGCTGCTGGCCAGCAGCAGGCCACCCGGCGGTGGCGTCAGGGCTTCGCTCATGGGCAACATATAGGGCAGCTTGGCGGAAGCGGAAGCGCGTGGGCGCGATAGCTATTGTGCCGCGCCATGTGGCGGGGCGGCCTGGTCAGTTCAGGCGGCGGGCGGGAAGGCTTTGCACGACTTCGGCGATCGCACGTTCGACCAGTTCGATCACCTGCTCGGAGTCGGTTCCCGGCGCAAATTGTGTTGCCAATTGGCCGGCTTGGCGGCGCAGCCGCTCGGCCAAGGCCGCCGGGTTGGCGGACTTGCTCAACATATCCCCTAGGGCCGATTTAATTCCTTTATAAAGAATTGCCTCGTTCATTAATGCCCAGCCTTCACAGTTCAAGACATATAATCGCTAGCATATTAATTCCAGATGCCAGGTCAAGCGGGCTGGAACGTGGCCTGGGGGTCAAGGCAGAAGTGGTCGATGCATCATTCGCCTGGGGCGCCAGGATATTACGTTACAATCCCGTTAATCTCACGTAATCGTGATATCTGATAGATTTCCACATTGAGGAACAATAAGCATCTGTAAAATAGATGTTTTATACCATGAATTTGCATCCAGGCGGGTGGGGCCATGGCCATCACCCGATCTAAAGAGTTGCAACTTCTCACGGATTCGTGTTTTTTCGGTTACGTCGAATGAATAGGCATTCAGTATGCTCGGGTATTCTCAAGATGAAACACTCGCGACGGTCACCAGCGCCCGACAGACCCATAACTGTGCCATGGCCATCACGGAGACGAGTGCCGCTCATGTCATTCACCGACATGCTATGCCGGCGCCCGTCCTTTCATTTGGGACCTTCCTCCCGTGCCCCCGGTGGACGCGCCGTATCCCGGGCATTCGCGCGACCACCGCACCGCCAGCATCGGGCCCGCGTCAGCCTGGCAACAGCCTTATTCCGATGCAGCTGTCATGAGTACCAAGCCTGCCTGCATTGGGTGCACGCCGGCGCAACCCGAGTTCCATGCCGCTCCCTGCGCAGAGATGCCTTCGCCGGACGCAACGCCGTTCCTGGACCAGGACGATACGCATCGCCACGCGGCCGACCAGCGCTGCAACCTCATCCAGCTGGTTGCGCAGATCGCGACGCGGGCGGAGCAGCAAGGCCTGCCTGAGACCGCCCTGCTGCTGCACGAGACCGCCAAAGCGATCCGGTCGCAACTGGCGGCCGGACGTAAGCCGGACGATCATCACGCGATGCCGGCAACGCCCTCCGGCGGTGGCTGCCGCGACGCCGACACCATCTGACAGCCGATCCCGTCAGGTGGCACCAGTCCCGGCGGGGGATTGATGCCTGATCCGGGGCCTCGCAACCCGCTCAATTCAGGAAGGGGTTGCGCCCCCGCGCAGGCGCCGCCTGTGCCGGGCCGAAATGCTGCGTCAGATAATCCACGATCTGCCGCCGCTCATCGCCCTCCACCGGGGACATGCCGTGGCGTTCCACCATCCAGTCCATCAGCCCGTCCCATTGCTCGCGCGACAGGCGGGAGCGGGTGATCACCGCGCTGCCATGGCAGGCCGTGCAGAAGTAAAAGATCTCATCCCGGTTCGGCGCATCAGGCAGCACCGAAGGGTCCTCGGCCGCGAGCGCGGTGCCCGCGGCCAGCAGCATCGCCAGCAACGCGCGCATCAGCCCACCAGCACCGCGATGCGGTTGATCGGGTTGGCGTTGTAGCCCTGCGGGTTCCAGTTCGCGGCGGCATGCGGCTGCATGCGGCCCTCGCTGTCGGTGGCGCGGTACCACACCTCGTAATAACCATCGGCCGGCAGCGCCACGCGGCCCTGCCAGCGCTGCCAGGCGTGGCGGTTCGCCGGGGCTGCCAGCTGCATCTCCTGCCAGGTCTGGCCGAAATCCACGCTGACATGCTGCGCGCGGACGGAGAGGTCCCCGGCCCAGGCGGCGCCGCGCAAATCCAGCGCCCGCGTGCCCGCCGGCAGCCGCGCGCCATGCGCGTGGCTCGACAGGATGGAGCGCACCAGCATGCTCTCCTGCTCGACGAAATCCGTGCCATTGTTGTTGGAACCGGGCACGATCGGGCGCGCCGGAATGCGGTACGAAGTGCCGCCCATGCCCGCGCCGTCATGCGGGTTGGCGCGCAGTTGCATCCGGTTGAACCACTTGGCCGAGAGGCTGCCCGGCCAGCCGGGCACCAGCAGCCGCACCGGCCCGCCATGGATATGCGGCAGCGGCTCCCCGTTCATCGCCCAGACGATCAGCGTGTCCTCGTCCATGGCCTTGGCGATGCGCATGCCGCGACTGATCGCCTCGCGGTTCGCATCGCCCGAGAGGTGCGGGTCGGCGCCGTGATGGCCGGTGAAGCGCGCGGTGTCGCGAATGCCCGCCGCGCGCAGCACATCACGCAGGCGCACGCCGGTGTATTGCGCGCAGCCAATGGCGCCATTGCCCCATTGGTTGCCGCGCGTCTGCGGCGCGAAGAAACTGCGGCCATTGCCGCCGCATTCCATCTGCAATACGCGGGTCACGTTCTCGAAGCGGTAGCGCAATTCGCCCAGCGTCAGCGTGAGCGGCGTGTTCACCTCGCCTTCGAAGCGCATGCGCCAGGCATTCGGGTCGCCCGCCGCGGGCTCCGGCGTCTGGCCATTGTTGCGCACGAAGAAGCGGCGATACGGCGTGACCGCGTCGTCCAGATCGGTCTCGGCGGCTTCCAGCACCAGCGGGCGCTCGCCTTGCAGCAGCATCTCGACCTTGCCGGGCAGCGTCATCATGCGCGGGGCCGCGCCCTGCGCGGCGGCGGGGCGCGCGAACAGGGCCGGCATGGTGCCCGGCGCCATGTTGCCGCCAAAGGGAATGGCTCCACCGACCGCGACACCCATGGCGGCCAGCGATGCGCCCTTCAGCGCGCCGCGGCGGCCCCAGGCCAGCGCATCCGCGCGCTCGGGATCATCGGCGTAGAGTTCCTGGATGCTGCGCTGGGCCATCATCGCTCTCCCTAGTTTTGTTGTCGCGGGTATAGGCCGGCGCGGCCGGGTTGCAAATCGACAAGGCGCGCCGCGCGAGATGTTTCTGGATATGTCACGCAGGCCGTGGCACCCTATCCGGCATGGAAACGATTGCCCCGGCCGAGGGCCTCCTCGACCGCGCCTTCAAGCGCGTGACCAGCCTCTGGCGCGACATGAGCGAGCGCGGCCCGCGCGCCGAACCCGAGGATCTGGGCGGGCGCATGCGCGCCTGCCTGGAAGGGCGCGGCGGTGCCGTCTCGGCCCGCGCCCGCGCCGCCGGCCTCGCGCAGAGCTATGTCGCCGCCGACGCCGGCGGCCGGCGCGCCTTCCTGCGCACGCTCGCCGCCTTCGATGCCGACCCCAAGGCGGTGCTGCGCGAGACCCAGGCGCTCAGTGCCGCCGCCGATGCCGAGGCGCTGACAGCGGCTAAGGTCCGCCTGCGCCGCGCCCTGGAACCACCTCGCCTGCGGTTGCTGACGCAGTTCAGCACCATCCCCGATGGCGTGAAGTTCCTGGTCGATCTGCGCGCCGAATTGCTACCCATGGCGCAGGGCGATGCGCTGCTCTCAGCGCTGGAATCCGACCTAGGCGGGCTGCTCGCCAGCTGGTTCGACATCGGCTTCCTGGAGCTGCGCCGCATCGACTGGCACAGCCCCGCCGCGCTGCTGGAAAAGCTTGTGGATTATGAGGCGGTGCACCGCATCCGCACCTGGCGAGACCTGAAGAACCGCCTCGATTCAGACCGCCGCTGCTATGCCTTCTTCCACCCGCGCATGCCCGGTGAGCCGCTGATCTTCGTGGAAGTGGCGCTCACCCAGGGCCTGGCCGACAGCGTGCAGCGCCTGCTGGACGAGAAGGCGCCGGTGCTCGACCCGCGCGCGGCCGATGCCGCCATCTTCTACTCCATCAACAATTGCCAGCGCGGGCTGGACGGCATCGCCTTCGGCGATTTCCTGATCAAGCGCGTGGTCGAGGTGCTGGGCGCCGAACTGCGCAACATCAAGACCTTCGCGACCCTCTCGCCGATCCCCGGCCTGCGCGCCTGGCTGGCCGAACGCGAACAGGCGGCCGATGACGCGCTGCTGACGGAGGCCGAAGCCACCGCCCTGCGCCGCGCCGCCGATGCCGCACCGGCGGCCCATCCCACCGCCGTGCTGGCCATGCTGCTCGCGCGCCGTGGCTGGCCGCGCGACGCCGCGCTGACCGCCGTGCTGGAGCCGGTGCTGAGCCGGCTTTGCGCCCGCTACCTGCTGACCGAGGCAGGCCGCAACCCCAAGCGCGCGCGCGACCCGGTGGGGCATTTCCACCTCTCCAACGGCGCACGCGTGGAGCGCATCAACTGGCTGGCCGATACCTCCGGCAAGGGGCTGACGGAAAGTGCTGGCCTGATGGTCAACTACCTCTACGACCCGGCCAAGATCGAGGACCAGCACGAGGATTACGCGGGCGAAGGCAAGCGCGCCGCATCGCTCGCCGTCCGCAAGGCCGCCAAGCCCGCCTGACGCGGGCGCGGGCGAGCTTACCTGAACGGCGCGGGGCTGATAGGCTGACGTCCATGGGAATCACGCTCTCCGTCCTGGACCAGTCCTCGGTGGTGTCGGGCCGCGGGCCGGATGACGCGCTGCGCGAAACGCTGGCACTCGCCCCGCGCGTCGAGGCCTGGGGCTATCACCGCTACTGGCTCGCCGAACACCACAATAGCGGCGCGCATGCCGGCTCCGCGCCCGAGATCATGATCGCCGCCATCGCGGCCACCACCCGGCGCATCCGCGTGGGCTCGGCGGGCGTGATGCTGCCGCACTACTCCGCGCTGAAGGTGGCCGAGCAGTTCCGCGTGCTGGAGGCGATAGCACCTGGCCGCATTGATTTGGGCCTGGGCCGCGCGCCGGGCAGCGACGGCCGCACCGCCTATGCCCTGAACCCCGATGCCGCGCAGGCAGCCGACCGCTTCCCACAAATGCTGCGCGACCTGCTCGGCTGGCTGGGCGATGGCCTGCCGCTGGACCACCCCTTCCGCGCGGTCACCGCCAGCCCCGCGGTGCCGACGCGCCCGGAGGCATGGATCCTGGGCAGCAGCGATTACGGCGCGCAGGTCGCGGCCTATTTCGGCCTGCCCTATTGCTTCGCGCATTTCATCACCGATGGTGCCGGCGCCGACACCGCGATGCATCTCTACCGCGAAGGTTTTCGGCCCGGCGCGCATGGCGCAGCCCCGCATGGCGCCATCGCCGTCTATGCGCTGGCAGCGCCCACGGAAGCAGAAGCCGATCGCCTGTTCGGGCCACGCGCCCTGTCCCGGCTGCGCCGCGACCGCGGCATCTACGCGCCGTTTCCCACGCCAGAGGAGGTCGCGGCGCATGATTTTTCCGAGGCCGAGCGCGCTCGCATCGTCGATATGCGCGCCCGCGCTTTGGTCGGCACGCCGGAGCGTGTGGCCGCGCGGATCAATGCTTTGGCGGCGGAACTGGGCGTGCAGGAAGTGGCCATCCTGACGCCCTGCCATGACGCGGAGGCGCGGGCGGAATCCTACCGGCTGATCGCGCGCGAATTCGGGCTGTTGGAACACCGCGCGGCGGCGTGAGCATGCCCGGAGGCTGGCAGGATGCGGCCGCCGTCCTGCTGCGGGCGATTGATCGCCTGGAGGCGCAAAGCCCTGGGCCGCCACGCCAGATCCTGCTCGCGGTTGCGGCCGATCTGCGCGGCATCGAACTGGGCTGGTGCAGTGCCGATGGTGTGCTGCTGGGCGGGCTGCCCACCATCCACGTGGCGCTGCCGGCGATGCCGGCGCGGACCGACCGCGCGCGGGATGATGGGCGCGCGGTGCCGCATCCGGGCATCGACCGCGCCATCGGCATGGTCGCGGCCGATATGCTGAGCTGGAGCAAGGACCCCGAGACCCTGGAACTGCGCGCGCATCAGCGCCACCGGCTGCATCTGCGCTGGCCCGGTGCGATGGCGGAGGCGGTGGATGAATACGCGCATGGGCTGTGGGATGAGTGATCGCGGCCATCAGCCAGGCTTGCCTTTGGCCATGCCGCAGCCGATGATCACACGGCTTTGAGAGGACGACGGGCCGGTGTCAGGCAGTAGAGCAACGACGGCCGTCAAATACATCCTGAGCACCAAGGGCGGGCAATCCGCCGCGGCCGGACTGGCCGTCGAGGGCGTGAAGGCGATGCATGAGGGGGCCGGCAACATGCTGGCCGGCCTGCTCGACATCGCCATGCAGGATGAGGACAGCCAGGCGCTGGCCAATCCCTTCTTCGGCCAGAATGGCCATGACGGCCCCTCGCCCAAGACCCGGCGCTACCTGCTGGCCAAGAAAAGCCTTGGGATGGCCAGCACCATAGGGCTGAGTTTGGCGGATGTGGGCGGCCTGGCCAGCGGCGCGGGCGCGGTGCAGAGCTCGGTGGTCTGGTTCCGCATCAACCAGTTGTTCAACGTGATGGTGCCGGCCTCGCGGCGGGCCAAGCCGCCGGAATATGCCGCGTGGTATTCCTGGCAGGTGGCCAAGAAAGCCTTGCCGGCGGGCAGCCTGGAAATCCAGATGACGCGCATCCTGCGCCAGAAGATGTATGGCGCGGCGACGGGCCTGGCCAAGACCAGCGTGGCCTACGGCCTGGGCCCGATCACCGGCATCTTCGTCAATGCCGCCCACGCCCAGGTGCAGGAAAGGCTGGATGCGATCTTCGGCCAGGATGTGCAGACCCTGGCGCAGGGGCTGCATTGGTACGCGTTCCGGGAACAGGCGGTGGGCCGAGCCTTCGGCGGCGGCAAGGGGCCGGCGCTGCGCATCCTGGAAATCCTGTGGCAGCAGATGGCCCTGGGGCGCGCGGGCTATATCTCGCTGGCCGATGTGGCGCGCGAGCCGGAAGGCTGGCTGGTGGTGGCCGATCTGCTGGGTTGAGGCTCAGCGCGGCATCACCAGCGCCAGCCAGAAGGGCAGCGTGATGATCGCGATCAGATGCTCGCTGGTGGTGATGGCGGCCATCAACGGCGCATCGCCGCCCATGGCGCGCGCCATCACATAGCTGGTGGCCGCCGTCGGCAGCGCCATGAACAGCACCGCCATCGCGGTCGGCAGTGGCCCGATGCCGAAAGCGCCGCACAACAGCCAGGTCAGCAAGGGCATGCCGATCAGCTTCAGTGCCGCGGTGATCAGTTGCAGCGGCAGCCGGTCGCGCAGCGTGTCGAGCGACAGCGCCGCCCCCACCGCCAGCAACCCCAGCGCCACCGAGGCCTGGCCCAGGCTGCGCAGCAGCGGCTGCACGCCTGATGGCAGCCCGCCCAGCGCCGCCACCGCGAAGCCGATCACGCAGCCCAGGATCAACGGGTTCAGCGCGATCTGCCGCAGCACCGGCCAGATGCGCAGCCGCCCCTGCCCGCCCAGCGCGAAGGCCGTGGTCGTCACGAATTGCACGAAGGGCACGATCAACCCCGTCGCCACCGCGCCCAGCGCCAGGCCCGGCGCGCCGAACATCCCGCCCGCCACCGCGAAGCCAATCAGGTTGTTGAAGCGGATGCCGCCCATCAGCACGCAGGTCATCGAGGCATGCGGCTGGCGGAAGGCGCGCGCCAGCAGCACCGAGGCCAGCGTGCCCACCGCCAAGGCGACCCATATCGCGCTCATCATGCCAAAGATGGGGATGCGGCCGAGTTCGACGCTGCCGATCGCCACCACCAGCAGCGAGGGCAGCAGCACCCAGAAGATCAGCTTCTCGATGCCGGCCCAGACCGCGTCATCGCGCAGCAAGCGCCGCTTCAGGAAGGCCCCCAGCGCCAGCAACCCGAAGGCCGGCACGAAGGCGTCCAGATACGCGATGATCATGCCGTGGGTTCGACCGGCGCCGGCGGGCGTGCGGGACGGCGGCGGCTTTCCTGGAGAACCGCGGCCAGGCAGGCGGATTCACTGCGCTGGGCGAAGCCGCCGGCGCGGGCCTGCGCATAGGCCACGCGCGCGCCTTCGGGGGTTTCGTAGAACATCACATCCAGCTGGCAACCGGCGGCGGCATAGAGCCAGACCACGACCGGCCCTTCGGCGCGGCGCAAGGATGGCTCGCCCAGTGCCAGGCGCAGTTGCTCGGGCGTGCGGCCGGCCAGGGATGTGGCGTGCTCGGGCACCTGGCCGGCCAGCGGCAAGGCTGGTGGCGGCGCGGGGGCTGGCGGCGGCGCGGGCGGAGCTTCGCTCAACGTGATGCGCGCGCCAGTGACAGCCTGGCGCGCGGCTTGTTTCGCATCCTCGCCGGTCAGGCCGCAGGCGGCCAAACCGAGGGCTGCGAGGAGAGCGAGGTGCCGCTGCACCGTCAGACACCTTTCGAAGGGGGGCGCGGCCCCCGCTGGTTCAGCCGATAGCGGCCGGGCGCGGCGGCATGGCCGGGGCGGCGGCGGGGGCGGCGGCGGAGCCCTCGGTCAGCATTTCCATGCGGCCCATCAGCTGCCCGCCATCCTCGACCGAGAGGCGCTTGGAACGCGCAACGCCATTGACCTTGCCGGTGGCGCGGATGGTCAGGTTGCCGCGGGCGGTGATGGTGCCGTCGAACAGGCCGGAAATGTCGGCATCCTCGACCTGCACTTCGCCGCGGAAGATGCCGGTGGCGCTGATCGACAATTCGGCGGCCTGCAGCATCTGGCTTTCGACCGTGCCCTCGACCACCAGGCGTTCGCAATCAGCGATGGTGCCCTGAACCGAGATGCCCTTGCCGACCAGCAGCGTACGGCGGTCACCGGTCAGCGCGGGGGCGGGTTGCGGGCGGACGGGAACGCCCACCGCGCCGGGCGCGCCGGGCATGCCCGGGCGGGGTGGCATGGCCGACGGCGGGGGCGCCATGGTGGGCTTCGGGGGCTGACTCATGGTGGGTCCTTCCTTGGCCATGGGTGCCGCGGGGCGCAGGCCTGGCATGGCGACATCGGTGTCACGCGTGGCGGGCACCGAGACGGGAGCGTCCGGCGCCGGGGTTTCTTCCTTCTTGCGTCCGAAAATGGCCATGGTGGCGCCTGCCCATACGCTGTTGCGAAGATGGGCTGATTAGACCGTGTTTCCTGCCGGGACAATCGGTTGTGGGCGGTTTATCCCCGGAAATTGTCCACATGCCTGTAGCGGGGACATTTCGCGGGCGGAACGTACTCAGCCACGGCCGCGCATGTAGCGCCGCTCGGGCCGGTAGTTTAGCCAGTGCCGCAGACGGTCCAGAAGGCGATGGGCCAGAAGGCGATGGGTGAGGCGCATGGGTATGGTTCCCTGACGGCGCCGTTCTGGCAGTCGGATGCGGCGGGCTTCAGGCCCGGTTATGGCGCGAATGGGGCAAAGGACTTGCCATCGTGTAAACGCCCCGCCCCATTGCCGGCGCGGGGCAGGCGCGCGATCAACCGGCCTGACCCAGCAGGAGGAACCACCATGCGTCTCGGCACCGCCCAACCCATGCGCCCTGGCCAGGCGCTGCGCGCCGCCCTGGCCGCGCACAAGCCGCTGGTCATCCCCGGCTGCTTCAACGCGCTTTCCGCCCGCATCCTCGAGGAGGCGGGGTTCGAGGCGGTCTACATGTCGGGCTATGGCACCTCCCTCAACCTGCTGGGCCTGCCGGATGCGGGGCTGGTCACGCTGACCGAGATGGCGCTGAACGCCAGGCTGATCGCATCCGCCGTGAGGGTGCCGGTGATCGCCGATGCCGATACAGGTTTCGGCAATGCGATCAACGTGGTGCGCACGATCGAGGAATATATCCGCGGCGGGCTGGCCGGGCTGCATGTGGAGGACCAGGTGGCACCCAAGCGCTGCGGCCATGTGGCAGGCCGCGAGGTGATCGGCCGCACCGAGGCCGTGGGCAAGATCCGCGCCGCCGCCGCGACGCGCGATGCCCTGGACCCTTCCTTCGTGCTGGTGGCGCGCACTGATGCGCGCGGCGCGCATGGCGGCAGCCTGGAGGAAGCCATCTGGCGCGCCAATGCCTTCCTGGAGGCGGGGGCGGACCTGGCCTTCGTCGAAGGCCCGAAGGACCGCGCGGATGTGGAGCGTATCTGCCGCGAAGTGCGCGGGCCGGTCTTCTACAACATGACCGGAATCTCCCCGCGTTTCAGCGCGGAGGAGATGGCGCAGCTCGGCATCGCCTGCTGCATCCTGCCCGGCGCGCTGATGCGCCACGCGATCATGGCGATGGGCGACCTGGCGGCCGAATTGCGCGCCGAAGGCCCGCAGGCCGAAGCCCGCGTCGATGCCCGCTTCAAGCGGCACGCCTTAGGCAACCTGCACGCCTTCGCCGGCTTCGACCGCGTGCGCGAGCTGGAGGCGAGCTTCATGCCCGCCGAGACGATGGAGAAATACGAGGGTGGGCTGGGGCATATGCCGGGCGGGTGAGGGGCCGCCTCACCCAACCCATCGCTAGGCCAATTTTCCTAGGGCATTTTTCACGTGAAACATTGTCCCCAGATCAACGCCAGTTGATCGCACGGCCCCCGATCAACGCCAGTTGATCGCGTTGATGCTGCAAGTCTCGATCCCGCGCCGGTCCTGCGCCGCGCCGTTCATGAACACCACGCGGATATCCGTCAGGCACCCGCCATTGGGTGGCATGTTGATCCACAGCGTACCGCCCGGCGCCAGCACATTGGCCCCCAGTCGGTCCGGCCCCCAGGACTGGATGCGCGAGGAGGAGGCATAAATCTCCCGGATCGTGGCACCCGTCTGGTTGATGAAGTTGAAGGAGGGATTGCCGCCGCCCGGCACCACGCCCTGCGCCATGCCAGGCCCGCCGCCGATCACCGCGCCCGCCCCCGCGCCGGGCTGCTGGAACCCGCCACCGCCGCCACCGCCGAAGGCGATGCGCGAGAGGTTGCAGGCATTGACGCCCATGCGCGTATCCTCGCGCCCGCTCATGTACACCACGCGTACATCCAGCATGCAGTCGGTGAAGGTGGGCGTCACCCACACCTCACGCCCGGGCCCGAGCGTGCCCTGACCGAGGATATCCGGCCCCCAG
Source organism: Alphaproteobacteria bacterium (assembly GCA_026400775.1). Taxonomy (GTDB): domain Bacteria; phylum Pseudomonadota; class Alphaproteobacteria; order Acetobacterales; family Acetobacteraceae; genus Rhodovarius. The sequence continues at coordinate 17,487 of JAPLOK010000267.1, forward strand.
CCCTGCACGCGCGAGGAGGAGACATAGGCCTCGCGGATCGTCTCGCCGGAATTGTTGGTCAGCCAGAAGCGGTTCTGCGCCTCGGCCGGGGCCATGGCGCCGAAGGCGGCCAGCAGGCCCAGTGCCATCAGGATACGTCGGAACATATGCAACCTCCCTCGGTTCGCGTCCGGCCCGATATCCAGGCTGGATGAAATTTGCACGTTTAATGCAAATTATGGGTGCAACATTGGCTCAATACCCTAATCTCGTCCGGCGCGCGGCGCCAAGCCCGGATCGCGCGCCGCTTGCCGAAATCCGGGGCACACCACCAGCGGGGAGAGACAGTATTGCGACCCATCCGCCGCCTGCCCGAACCGCGCGCCATGATCGTGGCGCCGCAGCCCGAAGCCGTCGTAGCCGGCGAGGAAATCCTGCACGCCGGCGGCAATGCGCTCGATGCCGCGATTGGCTGCGCCCTGGCACAAGGCGTGGTGGACCCGATGATGTGCGGCATGGGCGGTCTCGGCGTGCTGCGGATCCATGACCCCGTGCGCGGCCTGCACGCGGTGTGGGACGGCCTGTCCACCGCGCCCGCCGCCGCGCGGGCCGAGATGTTCGCCGAACGCTTCACCGGCGAATGTGGCGATGGCTATGGCTATATCCTGTCCGACCACGCCAATGAACTCGGCCACCAGGCGGTGACGGTGCCGGGCATCCTGGCCGCATTCTCGGCCGCGCATGCTGAGGCCGGGCGCCTGCCCTGGGCCGAGCTGTTTCCGCCGGCCA
>JAPLOK010000176.1 GCA_026400775.1 Alphaproteobacteria bacterium
ATCAGCGCGCGCCAACGCCCGCTCTCGCAAATCGTCTGAGTATGGCCGCATCCCCGCTGGCCTCCTGTCCAGCAGGAAGCTTGAATCAGAAACTCAGCCGCGCCGGAATCCCGATTCTATCAAAAGACAGCATGCTCTAGAGCACGGTCTTCCGACCAGCTTGATTCAAGCTGGTCGGAACGTGCTCTAAGTGTCGCGCTGAGCGCGCGCCTCCGCGTGGCGCAGCAGGAATTCGCGGCCGAGTTTCACCCGCGGCACACCGTCATACGATACGATATCCGCAGTGGCGTAGGTCTCGGACCAGCTCTCGGGCAGAAAGCTGCCGGTGCCGACAATGTCGATCGGCGCTTTTGCCTCCGCCATGACGCGGCACTTGCCCACGCCGAAACCAGATGATGCGACAATGCGCACGCGCGGATAGCCAGCACTGTCCAGCGCTTCACGCATGCGCCAGACGGCGGCGGCGGAAACGCCGGTGCCGACCAGATGGCGCAACTCCGTCTCGCTGCGGTAGCGGCGCACCGCGACGGGCGCGTGGCGCTCGAGCACCGCATAGGATTCGGCCGGGTCCAGCCCTTCCAGGAAGCGGCCACCATGGGTGTCCAGCCGCACCGCCATGCGGCCGGCGGCGGCCAGTTCGGGGAAGCGTGCGCAGACCTCCAGCGCATCCGTCACCTCGCGGCCGAAATAGTCGACCAGTACGGTCAGCGCCTCATCGGGGAAGGTTGCGTGGAACATCTCCGCCGCGCGCACGGTGCTGCCGGCATAGCCGATCAGGGCATGCGGCATGGTGCCGCGGCCGGCATTGGCGCCGAACCAATGCGCGGTGGCATCCGTCGCGTTGCCGACGAAGCCCTTCGCCCCCTCCTGCTGCGCGGCGCGGCCGCCGACACTGGCGGCATAGGCCATCATATCCTGCATCTCGGCGCCCGCGCAGTGGCGCGCATCCATCGCCAGGAAGGCGGCCTGCGGCAGTTCCAGGCACATCTGGTACGCGTTGTGCGCGGCCACGCAGGCAGCCCCAAGCTTCTGCAGGTACAGCGTTTCCAGATCGGCGAGCTTGGCGAAGCTGCCGGTCAGATACAGCAGCGGGTCGCCTGCGCCGACCCATTCGCCTTCCTTGTGTTCCAGTTCGATCTCGAAGGCGGTGTTGCGGCGGGTGGCGATAGCGCGCAGCCAGTCCGCTGCGATGCTCGGTGCGCTGATCACGGGGCGCCGCAGGAACACCGCATAGGTCACGCGCGCATCACCGAATTTCTCAACGATGGCGCGCGTGCGGTTGAAGTAGCTGTCGGTGCGCGCGCCGATCTGCGCGTCGGAATCCACGGTCATTCCGCGGCGCGCACCTGGCGTGGTGCCGCGGCGCGGCGGGCCTTCAATTCCTCGGCGATCAGGAAGGCAAGCTCCAGCGATTGCGCGGCATTCAGGCGCGGGTCGCAGCTGGTGGCATAGTTCTCAGCCAGGTTTGCAGCGGTCAGCCGATAGGCGCCGCCGGTGCATTCGGTCACATTCGAGCCGGTCATCTCCACATGCACGCCGCCGGCCACCGTGCCCTCGGCCGCATGGGCGTCGAAGAAGCCGCGCACCTCGGCCAGGATGGCGTCGAAGCTGCGCGTCTTATAGCCGGCCTGGGTGGTCGTGTTGCCGTGCATCGGGTCGCACAGCCAGACCACATTGCAGCCGGCCTCGCGCGCCGCGCGCAGCAGGGGCGGCAGCTTCGCCGTCACCTTATCCGCGCCCATGCGCGAGATCAGCGTCAGCCGCCCCATCTCATTGCCCGGGTTCAGCAGTTTGCAGATGCGCACCAGTTCGGCAGCTTCGGTGCTGGGGCCAACCTTCATGCCGATCGGGTTGGCTACACCGCGCAGGAATTCCACATGCGCGCCATCCGGTTGGCGCGTGCGGTCGCCGATCCAGAGGAAATGCGCGCTGCACGCGTAATGCCGATTGTGCGTGCTGCTCATGCGCGTCAGCGCTTCCTCATAGGGCAGCAGCAGCGATTCATGGCTGGTGTAGAAGGCGGTCTCGCGGATCTGCGGTGCGTTGTCGCTGTTCATGCCGCAGGCAGCCATGAAGGCCAGCGTTTCGTCGATGCGCGCGGACAGCCCTTCGTAGCGGTCCCACACCGTGGACTTGCCCAGGAAATCCAGGTTCCAGCGATGCACCTGGTGCAGGTCCGCGAAGCCGCCGGTGGCGAAGGCGCGCAGCAGGTTCAGCGTGCCGGCGGACTGCATATAGGCGAATTCCATCCGCGACGGATCGGGTATGCGCGCCTCGGGCGTGAAGTCGGGGCCGTTGATGATGTCGCCGCGATAGGAGGGCAGGGTGACGCCGCCCATCGTCTCGGTATCGCTGCTGCGCGGCTTGGCGAATTGCCCCGCCATGCGGCCAAGCTTCACCACCGGCACGGTGGCGCCGAAGGTCAGCACGACCGCCATCTGCAACAGCACCTTGAAACTGTCGCGGATAGAATCGGCGCGGAAATCGCCGAAGCTCTCGGCGCAATCGCCGCCTTGCAGCACGAAGGCGCGGCCATGCCCGGCATCGGCCAGCGCAGTCTTCAGCCTCTCGCACTCACCGGCGAAGACCAGCGGCGGGAAGGAGGCGATCTTTGCCTCCATCGCGGCCAATGCGGCGGCGTCGGGGTATTCGGGCACCTGCCGGATCGGCATGCCGCGCCAGCTTGATGGCGTCCAGGCCATGGCCTGTGTCTCTCCCAGAACTCGGTCCCTGCGTGTGATTGCCGAAGGTGGAACACCGGAGGCGTGAATCACCCGCACAGATGGTGATGCGGAGCCGCGCAAGCGGCGATGTGTGACAGCATATGGCGGAAATGTGGCGGGCGCTACTGTACGCCAGCCACACGCGTGCGCGTGCGCAGCGTGACGAATTCCTCCGCCGCTGTCGGGTGGATGCCGATGGTGCGGTCGAAATCCTGCTTCGTGGCGCCCATCACCACCGCGATGCCGATGCCCTGCATGATCTCGGCGGCATCCTCGCCCACCATATGCGCGCCCAGGATACGCTGGCTGGCCTGGTCTACCACCAGCTTCATCAGCGTGCGGCGGCCTTCCCGCTTGGAGATGGTGTGTCGCATCGGCGTGAAGCGCGTGACGTAGATATCCGCGGGGCCGCGGGCCGCGGCCTGTTCCTCGGTCAGGCCCACGGTGGCGATGGGCGGGCTGGTGAACACCGCGGTCGCGACATTCTCGTAGCTGGCGCGGCGCGGGTTGTTGCCGAACAGCGTATCGGCCAGCGCATGGCCAATCGCGGTCGCCATCGGCGTCAGGTTCAGCCGGTCGGTCACATCACCCAGGGCGAAGATATGCGGCACATTGGTCGCGTGCTCGTCATCCACCGGGATGGCGCCACCGGCTGCGACCTGCACGCCTGCACGTTCCAACCCAAGCCCGGCGGTGTTGGGCACGCGGCCGGTGCAGAAGAACACCGCATCCACATCGCGCATGCCGCCATTGGAGAGCTCCACCACCAGCCCGCCCGGCACCTTGTCGATGCGCGTCGCATTCACGCCGCCTTCCATGCGGATGCCCTGCGCCTGCATGGCTTCCGTCACCGAGATGCGCACATCCTGGTCGAAGCCGCGCAGCACCTGCGGGCTGCGATGGAACACCTCGACCTGCGCGCCCAGGCCATGCAGCAGGCCGGCGAATTCCAGCGCGATATAGCCCGCGCCGAGGACGGCCACGCGCTTGGGCAGCGCCTTCAGCGTGAACAGATCAGCCGAGATCAGGCCGTGTTCGGCACCGGGAATCTCCAGCTTTGTCGCGCGGCCGCCCACGGCAATCGCGATGTGCTCGGCTGTCACGCGCTGGCCGCCGAT
>JAPLOK010000316.1 GCA_026400775.1 Alphaproteobacteria bacterium
CCTTCGATGATTTCCGCGACGCCGATGACCTGGCAGCGCCCATGTTCGAAGTGCTGACCGCCGGCGGCGACCACATCCTGGTGCCGATCGAGCGCATCGCGGCACTGGAATTCGACGCCCCCCGCCGCCCACGCGACCTGGCCTGGCGGCGCACCAATATCGAGCTGCGCGACGGCACCGATGGCGTGGTCTATGCGCCCACCATCTACCCAGGCGCTGCCACGCTGTCCGATGCGCTGAAGCTCGGCCGCGCCACCGAATGGAGCGAGACCATGCCGGTGCGCGGCGCCGGCCAGCGCATGTTCCTGGTGGGCGAGGAAGCGGTGGCGCTGGCGGATCTGAAATCCGTGCGCTTCGCCGCATGAGCGCATCGCGCCAGGCGGGCCTGCGCGTCCGCCTGCCTTTGCTGGACCGCCTGCTGGAAGCCGATGCGACCGGCTCGGCGGATGCGACGCTCACGCCCAATGCCGCGCTGGACATCCTGCGCACCGCCGTCCGCCGTGACCTGGAAGCACTGCTGAATGCGCGCCGCCGCCGCTGGCCACTGCCCGCCACCGCGCCGGAGCTGGCGAGTTCCATCCTGGCCTATGGCATCCCCGATGCCACCTCCGGCAGCTATGCCCTGCCCGAAAAGCGCGAGGAGCTGGCGCGCGAGGTGGAGCGCGTGATCCGCCGCTTCGAACCGCGCCTGACCCAGGTGCGGGTGACGATGCGCGAGGTGGAAAACGAGCTCGACCGCACGCTGCGCCTGCGCATCGACGCCCTGCTGCGCGCCGAGCCGATCTCGGAGCCGGTGGTGTTCGAGACGGTGATCGAAGCCGTCTCCCACGAAGTCGCCGTGTCGGAGCGCGGCTGATGAGCGAAAGCCTGCTGCCCTACTACAACCGGGAACTGGCGGCGCTGCGCAAGCTGGCCGGCGAATTCGCGCAGAAGCATTCCAAGGTGGCAGGCCGGCTGCGGCTTGCGCCCGATGGCAGCGTCGATGACCCGCATGTCGAACGCCTGCTGGAAGGTGTCGCCTTCCTCGCCGGGCGCGTGCATCAGCGGCTGGAAGACGAGCTGCCCGAGATCACCGATGCGCTGCTGGAACTGCTCAGCCCGCATCTGCTGGCACCGGTGCCCAGCATGACCACGCTGCGCCTGTCACCCAAGCGGGAATCGCGCGGCCCCGCCGTGGTGCCGCGCGGCACGCCGCTGGAGACAGAGCCGGTGCGCGGCGAGGCGCTGCGCTATTCCACCTGCCACGCCGTCACGCTCTGGCCATTGCAGATCGAGGCCGCGCGGCTGATGGGCCTGCCGCTGGCGGCCCCGGCCAATCCGCGCGCGCCGGGTGCGGCATCCTGCCTGCGCATCACGCTGCGCGCCGCCGTCGAGGACCTGACCTTCGCCGAGATGGGGCTCGATGTGCTGCGACTGCATCTGCGCGGCGCGACGCAGCTGGCCGGCGGCCTGCATGAATTGCTCAGTACCGCCTGCATCGGCATCGCGCTGGCCGATGGCCCGGGCGATACCGCGCCCACGCTGCTGCCGCCCGCCAAGCTGCGCCCGGTGGGGCTAACGCGCGAGGAAGCCGCCCTGCCCTGGCCGCAGCGGGCCTTCGACGGGCATCGGCTGCTGACCGAGTATTTCGCCCACCCGGAAAAATTCCTCTACCTGGAAATCGCCGGGCTGGAGGCGCGCAGCATGCTGCAGCGATCCAACAAGCTCGACCTGTTCATCTACCTGGACCGCGCGGCGCCCGAATTCGAACGCCAGGTCAGCGCCGATAGCTTCGCGCTGCATTGCACGCCGGCGGTCAACCTGTTCGCGCATCGCTGCGAGCCGATCGCGATGGATGGCACGCAATCGGACTGGCTGGTGATCCCGGATGTGCGCCGGCCCACCGCGCTTGAGCTCTACAGCGTCGAGAGCGTGCGCGAGAGCCGCCCGGACGGCGCGCGGCGCGTGGTGCAGCCCTTCCAGCGCCTGGCGCGCGAGGGCGTGGACGAGGCCGAAGCCGCCCCCATGCAATGGATCGCGACCCGAAGCGCCGCCGCCGCGCCCTTGTCGGGCACCGAAACCCGGCTGTTGCTCTGCGATGCCGGCTTCCGCCCCGACGCGCCGGCCGATGGCGTGCTGACCATCGAAGGCCTGTGTTTGAACCGCGACATGCCCGAATTGCTGCCCTTTGGTGGCGGGCAGCCGCGGCTGCGCATCACCGACCCGACCGCGCCGGCAGAAGCGGATGCAGAATGCCTCTCGCCACCCACCGCCACGCTGCGCGCGCCCTTGCGCGAGCGCGGCGCCTGGCGGCTGGTGTCGCATCTGGCGTTGAACCATCTCTCGGTGATGGGCGGGCCGGATGCGGCGGTGGCGCTGCGCGAGATGCTGCGCCTGCATGACCTGCGCGACACGCCCGAGACGCGGGCCGCGATTGGCGCGCTGGTGGCGGTCACGGCCGGCCCGGGCATAGCGCGCATCCCCGGCCAGCGCCCCGGCATCTTCGCGCGCGGCCTGGATGTGTCGTTGACCTTCGAGGCGCAGCCCTGGGCGACCGGCGGGCTCTATCTGCTGGCCGCGGTGATCGAGCATTTCCTGGCCTTGCAGGTCTCGGTGAACGGCTTTGTGCGCACGCGCGCCATGCTGCGCGGCCGCAGCGCGCCGGTCGCGGCCTGGCCGCCGCGCAGCGGAACCCGCGTGCTGCTGTGATCGAGGACGACCCCGACGCGACGATCGTGCGCCGACCGGCACCGGCCTCGGCCTCGGCACAACCGGCAAGGTCGGCCCCAGTGCTGCCGCCGGCAGCGCTGGCCCAGCTACAGCCGCCAGCGCCGCGCGGCCCCTCGGCGCTCGACCAACTGCGGCACAACCCGGAATTGTTCGACCTGGACCAGGCCGCCTTCGTCATCGCCCAAGCGGGCGGGCAACGCCGCGATGCGATCGACCTGCCCTATGCCGCCGTGCCACGCCTGGGCCTGCCACATGCCGAGGTGACCGAGGCCGACCCCGCCAGCGGCGGGTTGACCACGCCGCTCTTCGGCCTGATCGGGCCTTCGGGCACCCTGCCGCGTCACTACACCGCCACCACCGGCGCCGAGATGCGCCAGCGCAACCAGGCGCTGCGGCACATGCTGGAAATGCTGGCCCGCCGCCTGACCGGCATGTGGGTGCGCGCCGGTGCCAAATACCGCCCCACGCGCGATGCGCAGCCCACCGAACGCGCGCTGGACGCCGTGATCGGCATGGGCACGCCGGGCCTGGCGGAGCGGATGGCCGTGCCCGTCCCCAGCCTGCGCTACCATGCCGGGCATTTGGCCGCGCGCAGCCGCAGCGCGTCCCGTCTGGCGGCGATGATCGGGGAGGAGACTGGCTTCGCGGTCGAGATCATCGAGTTCAGCGGCGGCTGGCTGCGGCTGCCGCCCTCCGAGCAGACGCGGATGGGCAGCCAATATGCGCAGCTGGGCGTGGATGCCGCGGCCGGCGCGCAGGTCTGGGACCCGCAGGCACGATTCATCATCCGGCTGGGACCGCTGGATGCCAAGAGCTTCGAGCGCCTGCTGCCCGGCCGCCCGCTATTCGAGCGGATCTGTGGGCTGACGCGGCTTTTTGTGGGGCCGGAACAGGATTTCGCGCTGAATCCGGTGCTGTCACCCAATGCGGTGCCGGCGACAAAGCTCGGGCCCGGTGAGGGACGGCTGGGGCTGAGCACCTGGATGGCCATGCCCAAACCCCGAACTGCACCGGCGCGGGAGGCGATGCTGCGCCCACCCGCACTGTAAGGGGAGGCTGACAGCTCCCAGAGTGTATTGCGAGGCCGATTGACCAATCAGGCTGTCAGCCTGATCGGATCGGACTCGACCGCCATCAATCCGCGGCGAGCGCCATGCGGCTGCGGTTCATCACGCTGTTCACATGCTCGACCGCCATGTCGGAGACGCTTTCCACCTGCTTGGGCGTGAAGACGTGCCCGGCGCTGGACATGGTGCGGTAGTCGATCTTGACGCCCTTCTGGGTGTTCAGCTTCTCGACCAGCTTGGAGACGCTGCCGACCGGCACCAGTTCGTCATCCTCGCCATGCACGATCATGCCGCTGCAGGGGCAGGGGGCCAGGAAGCCGAAATCATAATGGCTGGCGGGCGGGGCGATGCAGACAAAGCCGCCCATTTCCGGCCGGCGCATCAGCAATTGCATGCCGACATAGGCGCCGAAGGAATAGCCGGCTACCCACAGCATGCTCGCGGCCGGGTTGATGGCCTGGACGAAATCCAGCGCGGCCGCGGCATCGCTGATTTCGCCAATGCCGCCATCATAGCGGCCCTGGGACTTGCCGACGCCGCGAAAATTAAAGCGCAGGACGGAGAAACCCATATCCTCGAAGCGGCCATAAAGGCTGTGGACCACGCGATTATTCATGGTGCCGCCATGCAGCGGGTGCGGATGCAGAAGCAGCGCCACCGGGGCGTTGGGTCGCTTGGCGTGGTGGTAACGGCCTTCGAGGCGGCCATCCGGCCCGGCGAAAGTGACTTCAGGCATTGACCCTGGCATCCATAGGTTGGCGTCGGAGAGGAGCCACGGCGTTGCGCCCGGCCCCCCGGGTCACGCTTTGCCTTGGCCCGCACGCCGCCGCGAGCGGGTGGCCACCTGCCGCGTCCCCTGTTCCTCGGGGGCGCCCCCTTACGGAGGCTTCACGCAGAAAACCCGAGCCAAAGCGTAAAGCGTCGTTGACGCCGACCCCATTCCGTTCATAGCCTGATCCAGGTCAAGGAATTTGGTCGGATACGAGGTTAAGCTTTGGTTGCGGATGCCACGGGTGGTGTCCCTCCCCAGCGGCGAGGCGGATCATACTGGGTTCGACCTCGGTTTCATAATGGATTCACACGGCCGGACGCATAGCAGACGTAAGAAATTTGCATGCCAGGGTCAAAAACGGGTTGAGCCTTCAGGAGGCAACATAAAATGCGCCTATCGACCAGGGGCCGCTATGCGGTCATGGCCATGGTGGAACTGGCGGCCAGAGAAGCCCGCGCGCAGGTAGCCGCGCCGGGGCGCAAGACAACGCCTGTGTCACTGGCGGAAATCGCGGCCTCGCAGATGATCTCGCTCGCCTATCTGGAGCAGCTTTTCGGCCCGTTGCGCCGCGCGGAACTCGTGCTCTCGGCCCGCGGGCCTGGCGGGGGCTACCGCTTGGCCCGGGCCGCGCATGAAATCACCATCTCCCAGGTGGTGGATGCGGTTGAGGAAAGCATCCGCACCACCCGCTGCGAGGACGGCATGCCCAATTGCGCCGCCGGCCAGCAATGCCGCACGCATGACCTCTGGGCGGAACTGGGCGATCATATCCGCTTCTTCCTGGACGGGCTGACACTGGCCGATGTGCTGGGTGAGACCATCCAGGGCCGTGCCTCCGGCCCCAAGGATCTGCGGGAGCGCATTCTGGCCCTGGCCGCGCAGTAATTCGGCGCATCGGGGCTGCTGGCCGAAGCGGGCATTTGCCGGTAACCCTGCGGGACAGTCTTCGAGAGGACCGCATGCAACGTCGCATCCTGTTGGCCGCGGCCATGGCTCTGGCCGCCCCCGCCATCGCCATCGCCCAGCGGCCAGGCGCCCCCC
>JAPLOK010000382.1 GCA_026400775.1 Alphaproteobacteria bacterium
CGAAGACATTGCAGTCGAACAAGCAGAGTGAGGTGGATGCCGAATCGGTACCAAGCTCGCTGCGAATCGTTTGTGACGATTCCAGTTCGATCAATTTACATGCTGCCGAGGCTGCCGAAGAAGGCAAGCCGGCGCTTCGCAAGTTCTCTATGGTCGCTTACACCGGTGGCGCGATGCGTCTTGGTGGCTGGCCTTACCCCGTAGTTGTGGACCTGGCGGGTATGCGTGTGACTCGCAAGTCGCGCCCGATCCTCAAGGACCACGATCGCGCAAGTATCGTAGGTCATACCGACGACATCATGGTCGGCGATTCGCGGCTCGAGGTTGCTGGTGTGATCTCAGGCGTGGGCAATACCGCGCAGGAAGTCATCGCTACCAGCGAGAACGGTTTCCCGTGGCAGGCGTCTCTTGGTGCCAACGCCGACAAGGTTGTCTTCATTCCTGAAGGAAAGACTGCGACCGCGAACAGTCGCGAATTTAAGGGGCCTGTCTACATCGCTCGCAAGTCCACGCTCGGTGAAGTCTCGTTCGTGGCCCTTGGTGCCGACGATGACACCACGGCCAGGCTGGAGGCTGGAGACGTGAGGCCAGAGGAAGAAGACGCAGAAGAAGCAGAGGACGATATGGAAGAGATCGAACCAGTCAATGCATCGCTGGACCTCAACAAAAACCTCAAATCTCAAGCCTCAGGCCTCTCGCTTATTCAAAAGATGCGAATTGAAGCCGCCGCTGAATCCAAACGAATCTCTGGCATCCGCAAGGTCTGCGCCGGCAAGCATGCGGAGATCGAAGCTCGCTCGATCGAAGAAGGATGGAGTGTCACCAAAACGGAGTTGGCAGTGCTACGAATCGAACGACCCAAGGCCCCTGATCAGAATGCAAGCCAACCGATGTACCGACGCGAAGTTCTCGAGGCAGCTTGCTGTTTGTCGGTTGGAATCGACGAAACGAAGCTGCTGAAGGCCTATGGCGAGCGAACGCTCAACGCTGCCGATCCACTTCGGCACATCGGCTTGCGAGAACTTGTCGCTGAATGCGCGCGATTGGAGGGCCACGACATTCCTCGCGTGTTCGGCGACGGTACCGCAACGATTCGTGCTGGTTTTTCAACGATGTCGCTCCCCGGCATCCTCGAGAATGTCATGAATAAGACGCTCCTGTCTGCTTACGAGTCGACGCCGATCGCCGCGTTTGACCTCTGCAGCATCGGAACTGTGAGCGATTTCAAGGAGATCTCGCGTTATCGCTTGCTCGGTACCGGTGGCTTCGAAAAGGTCGCGCCGGATGGTGAATTGAAACATGGCAAACTCTCGGACCAGAAGTACAGCAACAAGGCTGATACATACGGTCAGATCCTTGCTCTGACTCGGCATGACATCATCAACGATGATCTCAACGCATTCATGGACATCCCTCGCCAAATGGGACGCAGTGGTGCTGAGTCGATCGACGACCTGTTCTTTACGTTGCTCCTCAAGAACACCGGGTTCTTCTCCTCGGCTAACGCCAACTTGCTCACGGGTCCAGACACAAAGTGCGGTCCCGAATCGCTCACCGTTGCCAAGACAACCTTCCGCAAACAGAAGGCTGGACCGAGCAACAAA